>NZ_CP145335.1:4137500-4332356 GCF_049568105.1 Salinisphaera sp. SPP-AMP-43 | reverse complement strand
ATCGATCGCTCCATTGCGGCAAAAACACGGCCCCGCGCCTGAGCACGGCCCGATACGTTAACCTACTAATCACAACTTATCCACAGTGTTTTTCAAGCTTGCAAGCGTCTCGCAGGGCGACTAGAATCCGCGCTCTTTTCCTCCAATTGCGCCGACGCAGGCGCGAGTCGAGCACGTTATGAAACGCACCTTTCAGCCCAGCAATCTGCGTCGTAAGCGTACGCATGGATTCCGTGCCCGCATGGCCACCAAAAATGGTCGCCGTGTCCTGGCCGCCCGTCGCGCCAAGGGCCGTAAGCGCCTCACGCCGTAAGCTGTGACCGATCAGCAGGCGACGTTTCCCCGCGCGGCGCGCCTGCTCAGACCGCCGCAGTATCGTGCGGTGTTCGCCCGCGGCGAGAAGTTCGTCTGCGATGGTTTCGTGGTGATTGCTGCGACCAGCGACGAACCTCGGGCGCGGCTGGGCCTTGCGCTGGCCAAACGCCGAATCCGGCGGGCCGTGGATCGCAATCGGGTCAAACGCCTCGTTCGCGAGTCGTTTCGGACCGTGCGCAGCGATCTACCGGCGGTTGATATCGTCGTGCTGGCACGAAGCCGAACGGCAACTATGGACAACGCGGCGTTGACCGGCCAGCTGGGCCGGATTTGGCGCCGGGTTGCCCGCAATGCACGATAGCCTCGTCCTCCGCTAACGTCAGGGACATACGCCACGCATGGACAATATACGCTTCGGGCTGCTGTGTGCGGCCGCCGTCATCTGCTTTTTCCTCTACCAGGCATGGCAGACCGACTACGCGCCGAGCCAGCAGGCACAGACCGCCCAGACCAGCGGTCAGCAAGCGAATCAGTCGCCCGGCGCCGCAGGCGACGGTGGCGATGTTCCCGATTTCGGTGCGCCGTCGAGCCAAGGTTCGAGTACCGCCAGTAACGGCAGCGGCGGCCAGAGCACGCCCGATGGCGGCAATACCGCCCAGGTACCCGGATCCAACCGCTCGCCGGTCTCCGATGGCCAGTCGGTGCATATCGTTACCGACAAGCTGGATGTCACCATTAATACCCACGGTGGTGATTTGCGTCGCGTGGCCCTGCGGGGTGTGCCGGTCTCCGACGAGCAGCCGGATACCGATCTGCGTCTGATCAACGACACCCTGCCCGATTTCTTTATCGAGCAAAGTGGCTTGATCTCGCCGGATTCGGATGCCCCGAATCACAACACCACCTTCCAGGCGGCCCAGAGCCAGTACCGGCTGGGCCAGGATCAGGACACCCTGCGTGTGCCGCTGACCTGGACCGATGATGCTGGGCACAAGGTCACCAAGACCTATGTCTTCCACCGCGGCAGCTACCGGATCGATCTCGACCACAAGGTCGCCAACGATTCGCAGTCGCCTTGGAATCTGCGCCAGTACGTGCGCTACTGGCGGGCGCCGCACGGCAATACCGGCGACGTACCGTTCTCGCATCCATTTTTCGGCATCGGCTGGTATGCCGCCAAGGGCGACGACGACTACGCCTATCTGCAGCGCAGCCGTGACGACCTGGCCTCGGATCAGCTGACGGTCGACCAGACCGGCGGCTGGATCGCCATGGTCCAGCACTACTTCATCGGTGCGGTGGTGCCGCCCAAGGATGCCCAGGTCCGGCTGTTTGCCCGGCCGAAGAACATCCAAGGCGTGGATGGCAGCTATGCCTCCGGTTTCGTCGGCCAGGCCCGCAACGTGGCCGCCGGCAGCCAGGCGGATTTCACCTCGACCCTGTTCATCGGCCCGAAATATCAGGATCAGCTGGACGCGGTCGCGCCCGGCCTGGGGCTGACTGTCGACTATGGCTGGTTCTCGGTGCTGGCGCGGCCGATCTTCTCGGTGCTGGAATTTCTGCACTCGCTGGTCGGCAACTGGGGGGTCGCGATCATCCTGCTGACCGTCCTGATCAAGGCGCTGTTCTACAAGCTCTCCGAGATTCAATTCCGCGGCATGGCCCGGATGCGTAAGTTCCAGCCGCGCATGCAGAAGCTCAAGGAGCAGTACGGCGACGACAAGCAGGAACTGCAGAAGCGGATGATGGAGCTCTACAAGAAAGAGGGCTTCAATCCGATGGCCGGCTGCTGGCCGCTGCTGGTCCAGATGCCGGTGTTCATCTCGCTGTACTGGGTCCTGCGTGAATCGGTCGAGCTTCGGCATGCGCCGTTCATGTTGTGGATCCAGGATCTGTCGGCCCCGGACCCGTACTTCATCCTGCCGGTCATCTTCGGCGCGACCATGTTCTTGCAGCAGAAGCTCAACGCCAACGTGGCGATGGATCCGATGCAGCAGCGCATCATGCAGATCATGCCGCTGGGTATGGCGGTGTTCTTCTGCTTCTTCCCGGCCGGTCTGGTGCTCTATTGGTGCACCAACAACCTGCTGTCGATTGCCCAGCAGTGGTACATCTACCGCAAGCTCGACGCCGAGGGTCTGAACCAGAGCCCGGCGAACAGCTAGCCTAGAGGCCATGGCGGCGGTCGGGTCGAACGACACCATCGCGGCGCTGGCCAGTGCCCCAGGCCAGGCGGGCGTGGCGGTGGTCCGGGTCTCCGGCCCGGCCGTGCCCGAGATTGCCAAGGCCTTGATCGGGCGCCTGCCCGAGCCGCGCTATGCGGCTCTGGCAGGGTTTGTCGACGCTGAGGGTCAGGCCATTGATCACGGCCTGGCCCTGTATTTCGCGGCCCCGGCCTCGTTCACCGGCGAGCATGTGCTCGAGTTGCACGGCCATGGCAGCCCGGTACTCGTGGATCTATTGCTGGCCCGGATCGTCGAACTCGGTGCCCGCCTGGCCGGCCCCGGGGAGTTCTCCCAGCGCGCCTTCTTCAACGATAAGATCAGCCTCGATCAGGCCGAGGCGATCGCCGATGCGATCGCCGCCGGCAGCCAGGTCTCGGCACGGGCCGCGATTCGCTCTCTGGAAGGCGCCTTCGCCCGTGAGGTTGAAGCCCTGACCGCGGCCCTGACCGCGCTGCGTGTCTATACCGAGGCCGCGATCGACTTCCCGGACGAAGACGATGTCGATTTCCTCGGCGACGGCCAGATCCTAGGCCAGCTGGATGCCATCGCGGCCGATCTGGCCGGTCTGCGCCAGTGTGCCGCCCAAGGCGCCGGCTTTCGCGATGGCCTACGGCTGGTAATCCTCGGCCGGCCCAATGTCGGCAAATCCAGCCTGCTCAACCGGCTGGCCCGACGTGAAACCGCGATCGTCACCGAGATCGCCGGTACCACCCGCGATGTGCTGCACGAACAGCTTTCGATCGACGGCCTGCCGCTGACCCTGGTGGACACTGCCGGCCTGCGCGAGACCGACGATCCGGTCGAAGCCGAGGGCGTACGCCGAGCCCGGGCTGAGTTGGCCGGCGCCGATCGCGTACTGCTGGTAATCGACGACCGTGAGGGCCTGACCGAGGCCGATCGTGCACTGCTGGCCGAGGTCGATGCCCAGGTCGGGGTTACGCTGATCGCGAACAAGGTCGATCTATCGGGCGGCCTGCCCGGCAGCGGCCGGATCGCCGAGCGCGAGGCCGTACGGGTGGCGGCCATCGACGGCCGCGGCTTCGATGCCCTGGCGCATCATCTCAAAACGCTGGCCGGGGTCGGCGATCAAGCCGAGCCGGCGTTCGTGGCCCGCCGTCGCCATCTGGCCGCGCTCGATACCGCAGCCGCAGCGCTTGCCGCCGGTCGCGAACGGCTGGTGAACGACGCTGCTGGGGATCTGCTGGCCGAAGAACTCAGAGCCGCCCAGACGGCGCTCGGCGAAATCACTGGTCAGGTGACCAGCGAAGACTTGCTGGGTGCGATCTTCACCAGCTTCTGTATCGGTAAATAAACGGTTTTAGAGCGCCCGCCCTGGGTGCATAGTGTTGGGCTGGCTTCGTGATCGCAGCAATCAGCCATGTTCGGACATCCTCGTGCTTTATACGCGGTCTATCTGGCCTTCACGCTGATCGTGACCGCGGTACTGGCGGTGGTCGCCCCGGCCTGGTTATGGGTGGCGGCGATTTTGATCGCGCTGGCCGTGCTCGGGGCCTGGGATCTGCGTTCGCATCACAACGTGTTGCGCAATTTCCCGATTCTCGGCCATCTGCGCTACATGATGGAGTTCCTGCGGCCAGAGCTGCGCCAGTATTTTTTCGAATCCGAGACCAGCGGTCGGCCGTTCAATCGCGAGCAGCGCGAAATTATCTATAGCCGCGCCCGCGGCGGCTCGGATACCTCGCCGTTCGGCACCATGCGCGATTTCGAGGACGCCGGGTTTTCGTTTTCCCAGCACTCGATGGCGCCCAAGACGCTGGATGCTGCGCATGCCCGGGTCACTATCGGCAACAGCCAGTGTGCCCAGCCCTATAGTTCCTCACGGCTGAATATCTCGGCGATGAGTTTCGGGTCGCTGTCGGCCAACGCCGTGGCCGCCATGAACCGGGGCGCGGCACTGGGCGGCTTTGCCCAGGATACTGGCGAAGGCGCGATCAGCGATTATCACCGCGAACACGGCGGCGACCTGATCTGGGAGATCGCCTCGGCCTATTTCGGCTGTCGTTACGACGACGGCTCGTTCAATCCGGACGATTTCGCTGCCAAGGCGAACACCGAACAGGTCAAGATGATCGAAATCAAAATCTCCCAGGGCGCCAAGCCGGGGCACGGCGGTCTGCTGCCGGGCCGCAAGGTGACCGCCGAGATCGCTCGCGTACGCGATATCGAGCAGGGTCAGGACTGCCAGTCACCGGCGACCCATCCCGAGTTCGATACCCCGGTCGGCCTGTTGCGCTTTGTTCAGCGGCTACGTGATCTGACCCACGGCAAGCCGGTCGGTTTCAAGCTCTGCCTGGGGCGCCCGCACGAATTCATGGCGGTCTGTAAGGCGATGCTGGAGACTGGCATCACCCCGGATTTCATCACCGTGGACGGCGCCGAAGGCGGTACCGGCGCAGCCCCGGCCGAGTTCGAGGATTTCATTGGCACCTATATCAACGATGCCTTGCCATTTGTGGATAACTGCCTAAAGGGCGTGGGGCTGCGCGAGGATATCGTAGTCATCGCCAGCGGCAAGGTGGCGATGGGCTACGACATGGTGGTCAAGCTGGCTCTCGGTGCGGATATGTGTAACGCCGCCCGCGGTTTCATGTTCTCGGTCGGCTGTATCCAGTCGCGGCGCTGTCATACCGATACCTGCCCGACCGGCGTGGCGACCCAGGATCCGCGCCGCGCCGAGGCGCTCGAGGTCATGGGCAAATCGCTGCAGGTGCGTAACTTCCACGCGGCGACCCTCAAGTCGTTCATGGATATCACGGGCGCTATGGGCGTGGCTTCGCCCGAAGAGCTCGATCGCAGCCATATCTACCACCGGCCGGAGTACGGTCTGGCTGAGACGTATGCGGCGATGCATCCAACGGTCGAGTCCGGTGATTTCCTCAACGATCGTATCCCCGAGGTCTATCGACAGGATTGGGTCCGGGCGACGCCGGCCGCGTTCTAGGACCTGTTGCTCGGCACACCTGCGCCGCGCTGGCCCGCGCTGGCCGGGCCCAAGAGCCGCAAATGGCCACCTACAGCGGCCATAGCCTCGCTCAGGGGCCCTCGCCCCGCGGCCGGGCGATCTGAAACAGCCGCGGCCAGTATTTGCCGGTGATATAGATCCGGTCGTGTTCGGCATCGTAGGCAATGCCGTTGAGCACGTCGGCGGATTCCGGCATTCGCGCCGCCAGCGCACCGGCGTCGAGGCGACCGAGCACCGCGCCGCTGGCTGGATCGATGCGTATGATCCGATCGGTCAGCCATACATTGGCCCAGATTTCGTCGCCGATGACCTCGAGCTCGTTGAGATGGCTAACCGAGTGGCCTTGTTCGGTTACGCGTAGCCGGCGCACGGTATTAAACGTCTTAGGGTCGATAAACTGTAGTTCTGCCGAGCCGTTGCTCATGACCAGTTGGTCCTGCCAGCGGCTCAGGCCCCAGCCTTGGCCCTCGTAGTCGAATTGATCTAGTACCCGCAGACGATCGGCGTCGTAAACGAAGCCGGTGCCGGATTTCCAGGTCAGCTGGTAGAGCCGATCGCCGATTCGGGCCAGGCCTTCGCCGAAATAGCGCTTCGGCAGTCGATAACGGGCTTCGACGCGGCCGGTGGCCAGATCGACCCGGCGGACTTCCGAAGCACCATACTGGCCGGTGCTTTCGAACAATATGCCGTGGTCGATCAACAGCCCTTCGGTAAAGGCCCGGGGATCGTGCGGCTGTTCGCCCAGAACTTCGACCGGCGTGCCAGAGCCGCCATTGGCGCAGCTGGTAGCCAGCAACAGGGTCAGAAACAACAGCACAGCGTTGGTTGGCAGCAGTGGCCGCTTCAGCGAATGGTGTCGAAACCGCGTCGATTCGCAGCGGTTACGCGTAGAATGAGTCACGATATCTATCCCGTCGAGTCGACATGACCGAACCATCTAACGCCGACGATCAGCGTTTTGAGCAGTCGCGCAGCAGCGACAACGAACACGATCTGGATTCGCGCCAGCGCCGCGATGCACGGCGCCGCGAAGCGCCGAGCGCGGCCGTCGTGTACGAAGCCATCCGTGCCGAAGCCGAATCCGAGCTGACCCGGCCGCTACTCGGTCTGGCCTGGTCGGCGTTGGGAGCTGGGCTGTCGATGGGGTTTTCCTTTGTCGCTCAGGCCCTGCTCCAGAGCTATACCCCGGATAGCCCCTGGCAGTCGATTGTATCGAGCCTCGGCTATTCCATGGGTTTTCTGTTCGTCATTCTAGGGCGCCAGCAGCTGTTCACCGAAAACACGCTGACCCCGATTCTCGAGGTGCTGCGGGTACGCGAGATCGATACCGTCGTCCGCACCCTCAATCTGTGGGTGGTGGTGCTGGTCGCCAATATCGTAGGCACGGCAATCTTTGCGGCCATGCTCGCCTATTTCCATGTCTTGAGTGCGCCCATCGATGCGGCGCTGGCGCATATCTCGGCCGCCGAATACGAAGCCTCGTTCGTGACCACCCTGGTGCGCGGCGTCTTCGCCGGCTGGCTGGTCGCGCTCATGCTGTGGCTGATGCCGTTTGCCGAGACCGCCCGGGTCGGCGTGATCATCCTGGTGACGTTCTTGATCGGCCTGGCGCATTTTCCACATATCATCGCTGGTTCGGTAGCGGCACTGTATGCCGTGTTCCACGGCAGCCACGGGGTTTTCGAGTATCTGGGTGTGTTCTTTATGCCGACTCTGATCGGCAACATCATCGGCGGCATTCTGATGGTCGCGGTGATCAACTATGCCCAGGTCGCCTACAGCGATTCGCGGCGGGAAAATTGATCTTTAGAGCGCGCCAAGGCGCGCCCAAAGGCGCTATGATCGGGTTTCGTCTTCTATAGGAACTAGGTCATGGCAGAATCGGATGACAAGTGGGAAGGACGATGGGACCGCGCGAAGGGCAAGGCCCGGGAGCACTTCGGGCGTCTGACCGATGATGATGTCGAACAGGCCCGCGGCAAACGCGAGAACCTGCTCGGCAAGATTCAGGAAAAATACGGCGAAACCAAGGAAAAGGCCGAAGAACTGCTCAAGGATTTCGAGCGTCGGTATATGTAGCCGGCGATCGTTTCCTGGTCTTTTCAGGCGCACGGCCGGTGGCATATACCACCGGCTTTTTTCATGCCCGGTGGGCAGCGATCACCAGAGCGCGAAACAACCGCCGGGACGCCCGTCGATAGATCAGGTATTCCGGATGCCACTGCACGCCGATCAAGCGCAGGCGGCGGCATTCCACGGCCTGGACGAACCCATCGGCGTCCCGGGCGGCGACGCATAAATCGCGGCCGAGTCGGTCAATCGCCTGATGGTGCAGACTGTTGACCCGCAGCCGGCGGCCGGCGCCGAGCTGTTCGGCCAGGCCGCTCGAGGGCCGGATCGCCACGCTCTGGCAGGGCAGCGGGTTGATTCGGGCTGAGGTGGCGCGTCGCCGGGCCGTAATGTCGGTGAACAGGCTGCCACCGGCGACCACGTTCAACAGCTGGGCGCCACGACAAATCCCCAGAATCGGCTGGCCGGCAGCCAGAGCACGTTGAATCGCGGCGATCTCAAAGGCATCGCGGTCGTGATCGGCCCCTGGGTCGCCGCTGGCCGAGGCGGTGTACAGATCGGTCGCGATATCGTCGCCGCCGCCGATGATCAGGGCCACGATCGACTCTGGCCAGGGCCGCGTAGGCGTTGCACGCACCGCCCGGCCACCGGCCAGATGCACGGCCAACCATGTACACCACCAACCCGGGGCCCAGCGCCCGGCCCGCCCGGTCACAGCGATGCGGGGCCGTATGCGCGGGCGGGTCATGGCAGATAGCGCTCGAAATCTTGGCCCCAGCGGCCGAACAGATCGCCCAACGGCGTATCCAGGGCCTGGCAGTAATCGGCACAGATCGCCAGCAGGCGTGGCCGATCGGCTGCCAGTGCTTCGACCGTCAGCCAGTGCTCCCAGGCCGGGCGTAGATCCCAGCCAGGCTGTTCGATCTCGCAGTTGGGTAGCCGGTAGTGCAGCGTTGGACGGGCCTTGAGCAGTGGATCGTCGATCACGGCATCGACCCGGGCTCGATCCAGCCAGGCGAACAGCGGCAGCATGTCCAAGGCCCGGTTGCGGCTGGGGTTGGCGGCCAGATAGTCATCGATCAGCTCGGCCTGGCTCGGCGCATAGTCCGGATCGCAGATACGCCGAATATAGCGGCGCTCGTAGGGCTGGATATAGGGAAACACCCGGCGCGAGATATCGATGGCACTGACCCGGTATAACCAGTCGAAGGCCACGGCGAAGGCACGCAGGTAATCGAGCACGATCGCGGCCTGTGTATCCGGCATCTCTAGGTTGAAGTGCAGGCCAAAGGCATAGATCGCCGAGACGTTGGTGCCGCGGGCGCCGCTGCTTCGAAGTTGTGCGATCAACGGATGCAGTCGATGCAGCGTATCCATGGCCAGCGGCGGCGCCACCACTTCTAGCGGCACTACGCGCTGGGCCACCGTGCCCAGCAGGTCGTCGGACAGTCGACCGATCTCGGACCAGAAGCCCGAATTATTGGGTTCGCGACCGCGCTGTTTGAGGTAGGCATAATCTAGCTCGACCCTGAAATCGCCGAGCGCGCTATTCGTTACACTGTATTCATATGCGCTGTACGGGAAGATATCGCCCCCGTAGCGGGCTTGAATCAGCGTCGGGATCTGTTCGATCGACAGGCCGGTTAATTCAAGTTCCACGCCTACACGCCGCATCGCGCCGGTCGCGGTATAGGCCCGCGAAGGCCGGCGTAGCGGTGGATTGGCCGGTTCGGTTACGGCGTTGGACATCGGATCGTGCAGTGCAACATATTCAATATAGCGCAGAATACGACAAACCGCGCAGCCACGGGCCAGTTGTCGGTCTTTGGAGTGCGGGCGTAATATTTGCGGAAATTAGACCCACTAAAATGCTTTGTCGAAGGAGCATGGTATGGCTCAAGCGAGCGCCCACCCCGAGCATGTGGACGACGCCAACGACGTCGATCCCCAAGAATCTGCGGAATGGCGCGATGCGCTTGACGCAGTCATTGAATACGAGGGGCCGGAGCGTGCGCATTTCCTGCTGGAGATGCTCATCGACCGGTCTCGGCGCACTGGCGCACAGATCCCCTATTCGCTGAACACCGCTTATGTGAACACGATCCCGCCGCATATGGAGGCCAAGGCCCCCGGCGATCCGGCGATCGAGTGGCGCATCCGGTCCTATATTCGCTGGAACGCGATGGCGATGGTGGTCCAGGCCAATCGTCACCATGAAGGCGTGGGCGGGCATATCGCCAGCTTCGCCTCGGCGGCGACTCTGTATGAGGTCGGCTTCAACCACTTCTTCCATGCGCCTTCCGAAGAGCATGGCGGCGATCTGGTGTTCTTCCAGGGCCACTCGGCCCCGGGCTTCTATGCCCGGTCGTATCTGGAAGGCCGCCTGACCGAAGACCAGCTCTACAACTTCCGCGCCGAATCCACCGGCAAGGGGCTGTCGAGCTATCCGCATGCGTGGCTGATGCCCGACTACTGGCAGTTCGCCACCGTGTCGATGGGTATCGGTCCCATTAACGCGATCTACCAGGCGCGCTTCATGCGCTATATGGAAAATCGCGGCGTCGAGAACACCCAGGGCCGCCATGTCTGGTGTTTCTGCGGCGACGGCGAGATGGATGAGCCCGAGTCCAAGGGCGCGATCGGCATGGCCGCCCGCGAAAACCTCGATAACCTGATCTTCGTGGTCAACTGCAACCTGCAGCGCCTAGACGGCCCGGTGCGCGGCGACGCCAAGATCGTCGACGAGCTGGAAGGCTTCTTCCGCGGTGCCGGCTGGAACGTCATCAAGGTGCTCTGGGGTTCGCTCTGGGACGGCCTGCTGGCCCAGGACCACGAGGGCAAGCTCGTCGAGCTGATGAATGAAACCGTCGACGGCGAATACCAGGCCTACAAGGCCCGCGGCGGCAAGTACACCCGCGACGAGTTCTTCGGCAAGTACGAAGAGACCAAGCGCATGGTCGCCTCGATGTCCGACGAAGACATCAGCCGGCTCAACCGCGGCGGCCACGACCCGCACAAGATCTATGCCGCCTATCACCAGGCGGTAAACCAGGACAACGGCAAACCGACCGTGATCCTGGCCAAGACGGTCAAGGGCTATGGCATGGGCGAGGCTGGCGAAGGCCAGAACATCACCCACCAGCAGAAGAAGATGGCCGAGGACGCGCTCAAGGAATTCCGCGATCGCTTCGAGATCCCGATCTCGGACGACAAGATCGCCGATGCGCCGTTCTACAAACCGGATGAAGACTCGGAGGAGATGAAATATCTCCACGATCGGCGCAAGGAGCTGGGCGGCTATCTGCCGCAGCGCCGCACCGAGGGCGACAAGCTGCAGATTCCGGAGCTCAAAGCCTTCGACAAACTGCTGCAAGGCTCCGGCGATCGCGAGATGGCCACCACCATGGTGTTCACCCGCATCCTGCAGATCCTGACCCGCGATAAGAACATCAAGGATCGTGTCGTCCCGATCATTCCGGACGAGGCGCGGACCTTCGGTATGGAAGGCATGTTCCGTAGCCTGGGGATCTACTCCCCGGTCGGCCAGCTGTTCGTGCCCGAGGACTCCGACCAGCTCGCCTTCTATAAGGAAGCCAAGGACGGCCAGATCCTCGAGGAAGGCATCACCGAGGCGGGGGCGATCTCGTCCTGGATGGCAGCGGCCACGTCGTACTCGAATCACGGCAAGACGATGATCCCGTTCTATGCCTTCTATTCGATGTTCGGCTTCCAGCGCGTGGGCGACTTTTGCTGGGCCGCCGGCGACATGCGCGCCCGCGGCTTCATGATGGCCGGTACTGCTGGGCGCACCACCATCAACGGCGAAGGGCTACAGCATCAAGACGGGCATTCACACGTCATGTTCGAGTGCGTGCCCAATGCTAAGTCGTATGACCCGACCTTCTCCTACGAGATGGCGGTGATCATTCACCGTGGTCTGGTAGAGATGTACGAGGAAGGCCGCGACGTCTACTACTACCTGACGATGATGAACGAGAACTACAGCCACCCGGCGATGCCGGAAGGCGTAGAGAACGACATCATCGCCGGCATGTACAAATTCTCCGAGTCGGGCACCGACAAGGACGCCCAGGTGAACCTGCTGGGGTCGGGCACGATTCTTCGCGAATCGATCGCCGCCGCCAAGATGCTCGAAGAGGAATACGGCGTCGGCGCTACCGTCTGGAGCGCGCCGAGCTTCCCCGAGCTCAAGCGCGACGGTGCCTCGGTCGAGCGCTGGAACATGCTGCATCCGGAGCAGGAGCCCAAGACCAGCTTCGTGGCCGAAAAATTCGCCGATGCCAGGGGCCCGGCGATCGCCGCCACGGACTACGTCCGTGCCCTGCCGGAGATGATCCGACCGTACATGCCGGTGGCCTATCACACCCTCGGCACCGACGGTTATGGCCGTTCCGATACCCGCGAAGCCCTGCGCGAGTTCTTCGAGGTCGACCGCCGCTGGATCACCGTCTGTGCCCTCAAGGCCCTGGCCGACGAAGGCAAGATCGAGCGTAAGGTGGTTGGCGAAGCGATCAACAAGTACGGCATCAATCCGGAAAAGCCGGATCCGCTGACGCATTGATCCGCGCCCGGTACGAAGGGTAAGACGACAACCGAGACAGACTGGCCCGAAGGTTCCACGTGAAACCTTCGGCCGGTTCAGCAAGGAAACGCTTTATGGCGGCGCAGGAAATCAAAGTCCCGGATATCGGCGATTTCGACTCGGTCGAAGTCATCGAAGTACTGGTCTCCGAGGGCGATACGGTCGAACAAGAACAACCGCTGATCACGCTGGAATCCGACAAGGCGACACTCGAAGTGCCGTCGACGGTCGCCGGCAAGATCACCGAACTCAAAGTCTCTGAAGGCAGCACTGTCTCCGAAGGTGACGTGATCGCCATGGTCGAGGCCGGCGAAGAAGATGCCGGCGACGACTCGCAGGACGACGACTCGGACCAAAGCCAGGCGTCGGCCGATGACGGCGCCTCCGAGGATGAATCCGCAGACGAAGCCGAACAGGCCGGTGGCGATGACCAATCCGGGGGCGGCGAGACCATCGAAGTCAAGGTCCCGGACATCGGCGACTTCGACTCGGTCGAAGTCATCGAAGTGTTGGTCTCCGAAGGCGACGAAGTCGAAAAAGAACAGCCGCTGATTACGCTGGAATCGGACAAGGCGACACTCGAAGTGCCGTCGACCGAGGCCGGCACTATCAGCGAACTGAAGGTCTCGGAAGGCAGCACCGTCTCCGAAGGCGACGTAATCGCCCTGCTCCAGTCGGCCGGTTCCGGCGGCGGCCAGAGCCAGTCGAGCGGCCAGTCCCAGAGTCAGTCGAAAGGCCAATCCAAAGACCAGTCCGGCGGTGGCAAGGACAGCGCGCAACAGAGTCAGAAGGCCGAACAAAAGCGCGGCGCGAAAAAGCCCGAATCCGGTACTGCCTCGCAGGATGACAAACCGGTCGAGGCCGACCGGACCGGCGGCGACCCGTCCAAGCTCAAGTCGATCGACGAAGAACGCTTCGGCAAGGCCCATGCTTCGCCGAGCGTGCGTAAATACGCTCGCGAGCTCGGCGCCGACCTAGGCAAGGTCGATGGTAGCGGCCACAAAGGCCGGATCACCTTCGAAGACGTCCAGTCCTACGTCAAAGGCGCGCTGGACCAGGTCCAGAGCGGCAAGGGCGCAGCCAGCGCTGCGGCCCCAGCCGGCGGTGGCGGCGGCGTGCCGACCCAGCCGGACATCGACTTCAGCCAGTTCGGCGAAGTCGAGATCACCGAGCTCGAGCGCATCCGCAAGATCTCGGCCAAGGCGGTACACAAGAACTGGCTGCTGATCCCGCATGTCACCCAGTTCGACAACGCCGACATCACCGAGATGGAGCAATTCCGTCAGGCCAACAAGGACAAAGCCAAGGCCGACGGCGTCAAGCTCACGCCCTTGGCCTTCCTGCTCAAAGCCTCGGCGGCTGCGCTCAAGCAGTTCCCGGATCTCAACAGTTCGCTGACCGCGGACGGCGAGCATCTGGTGCACAAGAAATACGTCAACATCGCAGTGGCGGTCGACACCCCGAACGGCCTGCTGATGCCGGTGATTAAGGATGTCGACAAGAAAGGCATCTACGATATCGCCCGCGATCTGGACGACGTCTCGGGCCGGGCCCGCGAAGGCAAGATCAAGGGCGACGACATGAAAGGCGCCTGCTTCTCGATCTCCAGCCTGGGTGGGGTCGGCGGCACGGCGTTCACGCCGATCGTCAACTCCCCCGAGGTCGGCATCCTGGGTGTGTCCAAGCACAGCTGGCAGCCGGTCTGGAACGGTTCGGAATTCGAGCCGCGTCTGCTGCTGCCATTGTCGTTCTCCTACGATCACCGCGTGATCGACGGGGCTAAGGCCGCGCGGATCACCGGCTATATCAGCCAGTGCCTGTCCGATCTGCGGACGCTGTTGTTATAGGGCCGTGGCCGGTGCGCGGCGATCCGGGTACGGGGCGACGCCCTAGCGAGGCTAGTGGCCGTCTGCCCTACCCGGCTTGCCGCGCACTGACCCGCGCCGGGCTGGCCGGACTGTTCGATACGGTCCGGCCAGCCCGATTACCAGAATGCAAAGATCGGCACTGGGCCGGTCGAAGGTGCTAGAACCATGGCGCAGGAAATCAAAGTTCCGGACATTGGCGATTTCGACTCGGTCGAGATCATCGAGGTGCTGGTCGCCGAAGGCGATACGGTCGAAAAGGAACAGCCCCTGATCACCCTCGAGTCCGACAAGGCCACGCTCGAAGTGCCTTCGACGGTCGCGGGCAAAATCAGCGAGCTGAAAGTCTCCGAAGGCGATACCGTTTCCGAAGGCGACGTGATCGCAATGGTCGAGGCCGCAGATGAAGACAGCGGCGACGACTCGGGCGATGCCGAACCGGCTGCCGAGGAAGCCTCTGGCGAGGCCACACAGGACAGCGACAGCAACGGCAAAGCCTCCAGCGGCGGTTCCGACAGCGGCTCGGGGGGTGGCGAGACCAGCGAAGTCAAAGTGCCCGATATCGGCGATTTCGACTCGGTCGAAGTCATCGAAGTGTTGGTCGCCGAAGGTGACGAGGTCGAAAAAGAACAGCCGCTGATTACCCTGGAATCGGATAAGGCTACGCTGGAAGTACCCTCGACTGTTGCGGGTACGATCAGCGAACTGAAGGTCGGCGAAGGCAGCACCGTCTCCGAAGGCGACGTGATCGCCCTGGTCGCCACCGCCGGCGGTGGCGAAGAACAAACCTCGGGCGGCGGTAGCGGCGAGTCGAAGTCCAGTGGCTCCAAGCAGAGCCAGAGCGGCGGCGATCAAGGCAAGGCTGCGGCTTCCAGCTCCAGCCAGAAGGAAGAAGCCAAGGCCACTACGCCGGCCAGCGACGACCACAACTACGACTGCGACGTGCTCGTGCTGGGCTCCGGTCCGGGCGGTTACACGGCAGCCTTCCGTGCGGCGGATATGGGCCTCAACGTCACCATGGTCGAGCGTCACAGCGTGCTTGGCGGCGTCTGCCTCAACGTTGGCTGTATCCCGTCCAAGGCCCTGCTCCACTCGGCCAAGGTCATCGAAGACGCAGCCAATATGGCCAACCACGGCGTGACCTTTGGCAAGCCGGAGATCGATCTGGCCAAATTGCTGGACTACAAGCAGTCGGTTATCGACCAGCTCACCGGTGGCCTGAAATCCATGGCCTCCAAGCGCAAGGTCAACATCGTCAACGGCACCGGTACGTTCAGCGACGAGCATACCCTGGCCATCGACGGCAACGACGACGTCTCCCAGATCACCTTCAACAAGGCGATCATCGCGGTCGGCTCCGAGCCGGTCATGCTGCCCGGCTGGCCGGAAGACGAGCGCATCTGGACCTCCGAAGACGCCCTCTCGCCCGATGAAATCCCCGGCTCCCTGCTGGTGGTCGGCGGTGGCATCATCGGCTGCGAAATCGCTAACGTCTATGCCGCCCACGGCACCGACGTTGACGTCGTCGAGATGACCGATTCGCTCATCCCTGGTGCCGACAAGGATCTCATCAAGCCGCTTACCAAGCGCATGAGCAAGCGCTGCGGCAATATCTGGGTCTCCACCAAGGTCACCGGCATGGAAGCCGGCGACAAGCTCACGGCGAGCTTCGAAGGCAAGGATGCGCCCGAGTCGAAAGACTACGACCGCGTGCTGGTCGCCGTCGGCCGCAAGCCCAACGGCAACAAAATCGGCGCCGAGATCGCCGGCCTCGAAGTCAACGAGCGTGGCTTCATCCCGGTCGACAAACAGTGCCGGACCAACGTCGACCACATCTTCGCTATCGGCGACGTTTCCGGCGAACCGCAGCTCGCCCACCGGGCGACTCATCAAGGCAAGGTCGCGGCCGAGTGCTGTGCTGGCGAAAAAGCCGCCTTCGATGCCAAGGTCATCCCCTCGGTCGTCTATACCGACCCGGAAGTCGCCTGGACGGGTGTGACCGAAACCCAGGCCAAGGCCGAAGGCATCGAATACACCAAGGGTGCCTTCCCTTGGGCTGCCAACGGCCGGGCCATCGGCCTGGACGCCACCGACGGCAATACCAAGCTACTGTTCGGCTCGGATGGCCGCATTATCGGCGCAGGCGCGGTCGGCAGCGGTGCCGGCGACCTGATCGCCGAAACCTGCCTGGCCATCGAAATGGGCGCCGACGCTGACGACATCGGCCTCACGATCCATCCGCACCCCACCCTGGCCGAAACGGTCGGCATGGCCGCAGAGGCCGAAGCGGGCACGCTGACGGATCTGTATATCCCGAAGAAGAAAAAGTAGAGGCGTTACCGCCTGCTACGACTAAAGGCCGGCTCGTCGCCGGCCTTTTTTGTGGGCGGTGTTATTTACAGGCGTTGTGGGATTGCCTAACGTCTGTATGAGGCAACGAGTAATCGTGCGCCGAGAGGGAAATCTTGGCCGAGCTTGCCAGCATTCATCCGGGGGAAGTCCTGCTGGAAGAATTTCTGAAACCGATGAAGCTCAGCCAGACAAGGCTTGCCAATGAGATCGGCGCGCCGCCTCGTCGTATCAACGAGATAGTGCTGGGTAAGCGGGCTGTTAGTGCCGATACCGCGGTCAGGCTGGCGAGGTACTTCGGTACGAGTGAGAAGCTCTGGATGGGGTTGCAGGCTGATTACGACCTGGAAGAAGTGCATCGGCATGACGCGGATGACTGTTAACCGTGGTCCGTCCCCTATTATTTCCCGCAGTATTCGAATCGATCAGCAGTGGCGGCTGTGCTTTATCTGGGATAGCGGGCAGATTGATGACGCGGAAATCGTGGATTACCACTGAGGTATTGTCATGATGGAATTAGCGAATATTCATCCCGGCGAAGTCTTGCTGGATGAATTTCTGAAGCCGATGGAGCTAAGCCAGACACGGCTTGCCAATGCAATCGGCGTACCGCCCCGCCGTATCAACGAGATCGTACTGGGTAAGCGGGCCGTTAGTGCCGATACCGCAGTCAGGCTCGCCAGGTGTTTGATACGAGTGAGAGGTTCTGGATGGGGTTGCCGGCAGATTACGATCTGGAGGAGGTGCATCGGCATCATGCGGCATGATCTCGGTGACGAGTAATTGGGGTCTGTCCCCTATTATTCCTACGCATTTTGTAAGGCATGAAATGAGGTAAATACCGTCTTTCAAGAATTTGAGGTTGAGCGCATTCGTGCGCTCAACCTCAACCTGGAATTATTATGCGCTATCTGAAAATAACTTATGCCGCAAGTGCAGCATTGTTTTTCCTAGCCGGCGGTATGCTTATTCAGTATGGCTTGAGCTTCGTTTATGTCAGAAGTTCTATCGTATACACAGTGAGACCATTATTAGCTCTTTCTGGCCTAGCATTCGCCTATTGTTTCTTCTTAGGCCGATACAAGGGCAATTTCTACTACTGGCTTACATCGCTTGTATATTTTGCCGCGGGCCTTTCAACATTGGCTGCAAGTAGCACTAATTATGAAATCTTATTTTTGATGCTAATGTTTGTTTTTATAGCATCACTTCCAATCGTCGTATGGCCAGTCAATAAGATACGAATGAAAGATCCTTTTGAGAAGAAGAATTTTTTCAAAGTTTATTTCGGATATGCTTAGCATTCAACCGAATGTGATCGAGAAGAAAGCGAAGCTTTGGGGTCAGATTGAGCCGGTCCCTATCACGGATAGTTGAGTTAAGCGTCAGATTCTGCCGCTTCCTAGAATTCCAGCGGTGTTTGGTAGACTAAGGCGTTTTAACGCAAACTGCGGAGTCCGTCAACGAGGACAATCGGGGACAATCGGGGACAATCGGGGACAATCGGGGACAGACCACGGTTTCGGGACAATCGGGCACAGACCACGGTTTCTACGGTGAGTGATCGCGCTTTGTTCCCTCTCCGTAAAAAAACACAGATTTCCATGAATGATTGGACCCGCTGCGCCGGGCCGCTTCGCGCGCTACGTTAATACGATCGGTACACTACGAAGATCCTGATGCGCGTTGAACGTCGGATCCGAATCGACCTTGCCCAGCCGACCCAGGAAACAATTTAGGTGTATGACCGCGCCGAGGGTATCGATGAGTTGTTAGCGCTTCAGTGCGATAACTAGGGTCAGGTCTTGTGCTGTGCACAGATCGCATTGTTAACTCGCGCGGCGATGTGTGGCGTCTTTGCTTCGCACACGAGGCGTCAAAAGCGTCAAGGCAGCGGCGACGATGAAGAGCGCCGGCACGTCACCCAGCAAGTGGCCCATCTGTTCCGGCTGGGTCACCGCCTGAACTGCCATGACGGCCCCATGTACGGCGCTAGACCAGACGGTGAACCAGATCAGGCTCAGATTAGCCAATGGATCTCGTGCGGCTAGGATCAAGAACACGCCTAATGTGGCGTAGATGCCGACGAGCATCATTGGATACTCCGAGTGGCCGACGTGCCAACTCCATCCAGACGGCCAGAGCACCATCAGTGGATAGAGGGCAAGGCTGGCAAAGCCGGCCAGAACTAGAACTACACGCAGATATTTGAGGCGATTGATCGCGGTCATGATGGCTTCCTCAATGTAAGGCCCATACGTGCAATCAAGAGGTCCGAGGCAGCATAAGGTTAGGTCGTTTAAAGATGTACCACGCTGTTTCGCGCGCGACGTTATTAGGGCTGGCCACAGCAATAAGATCATTGATGCAGGTTAAAAGCCGTGCCGGTATCGGCAGGCCGCGTCTGGTCCGCAGAACGAGTTGGAAGCCGCATCTAGATCGATAGGGTCAGGTCTTGCTATATGCGTTGCGTATGGCGAAGGATTCCATCCGATCGGCTATATCGGGCGCAGCGCCTTAATGAATGCCCAGCCCTCCCGAATCGAATCACTGTCGATATGCTCTGGGCGGTCAAGTATCAGTAAAAACACTGGCATCAAGTCTCGTTCCTGCTCCGCCGATAAGGCAATGGTAATTAATATTGCCAATACCTGACCTGCGGTCTGTTATGTCTGGTCTTGCTTTTAAGGCCTAGGCGATTCCATGAGACGACACGATGTTGCCCGAGCCGGTTCTGCCATGGTTTTACCTAATAAGCGCTCTGTTGGTACCGCGGCCCGTTTGTCGAGGCGCGGGCCGATGAGGCTGAGCTGAAAATCATGGTGTATTACGGCATGCCTCGCCAGGCGTTGATCTTTTACGGCTACAGAAACGTAGGCCATGGGACGGAATCGGCGTAGTGCTTTGCCGGTTGTGCTGCGGTGTCATGGGTCCTTTGGGCCGGTTCAGACCAAAGATC
Source organism: Salinisphaera sp. SPP-AMP-43 (assembly GCF_049568105.1). Lineage (GTDB taxonomy): Bacteria > Pseudomonadota > Gammaproteobacteria > Nevskiales > Salinisphaeraceae > Salinisphaera. Next base: position 4,312,987 of record NZ_CP145335.1, on the reverse strand, counting down.
GGAAGGCTTTGATAATCAATAAGACCGACACCGCATAGCACGAGGCGATATCGCTGGCCGGCCCGAAGGCGCCCAGATCGCGTTGTCTTGATTTCTGTATTCCAGGAGACATGCATGCCCGACACCAAGCCCACATTCGAGACGGTCGGCCTGGCCGATCTCGAAAACATGACACGAGACGAGCAGGACGCGCTCGATTTCGGTGTGATCGGTCTTCGTCCGGATACCCGGGCCGATGTGTATAACGCGACCGAGGCGAAGTTGTCCGGGGTCGATCCATCCAAGGTGTTCGGGGCGACGTTTTTCGCCACGATCGGTCAGTGCATGAACAATTTCATGGTGGCCCAGCGTTTCGAGGACGAACCCGATCTCGATGCGATCGTGCCGTTTGTGCTGACGCTGCGAATGCGCCCGACCCCTGTTCGGCTACGCCTACTACAGGCGAGCGATGTCGAGCGCCGCTATATTCTCGTCGAGCGTTAACCGATAGCCATGGCGATACTGGAGGACAACGACGAGCTGCTGAGCTTCATGTACGCCTGCCCGTTCGGGCTGATCGAGCTGGATGCATCGGGTGTTATCGGCATGATCAATCCGCATGCGATGAAGCATTTGTTGCCGCTGGCTGGAGCACAGGGTGTGGGTAACTTTTTTGCCGCGATGGAACACCATGCGCCGGAGCTGCGTAATTTCGCCGACGGTTTTTCTGACGCCAGCGGTACCATCTGTGATGGGCACCGGATTTTCGTGGATCTGGGGCAAAAAAATCATGATGAGCATCCGAAGGTGCTGTCCTGCTGTTTGGTCAAGCGGGCGCCGGATCAGCTCATTGCGACTTTGAGCGATGTCAGCGCCCAGGTCGCTCAAGAACAACGGCTGCGGCAGGCCGATATGTGGTTCTCGGCGTTGATCGACGAAGTCAATGACCATGCACTTTTGACGATCGACGACCAAGGGATTGTGCTGTGGGCCAATCACTCTTTCGTTCGACAGACGGGCTATACGGCCGAGGATGTGGTGGGCCAACCGGTCAACGATATTCTTGCGAAACAGCGTGAGAGTGACCAAAGCTCGTTCGCCATCGATGACCAGCTGTCGCTGGCTGCCCGTGATGGCTGGCATTTGTTCGAGGGGTGGGAAAAGCGGGCCGGCGGCGATCGCTATTGGTGCCAGCGTTTATTGGTGGCGCGTGCCGAACAGGACAGCGAGGCCAACCGGTCGTTCTCGATGGTGCTCCGGGACGTGCCCGAGCCCGACGAAAAAACTCAGGATCTGATTGAGCTGCTCACACGCGATTACCTGACCGGTGCGACCAATCGAAGGCAGTTTCACAAGTTGCTCAAGCGTGAGCACTCGAATTATCTGAGACAGCATCAACCGCTGTCGCTGATTATTCTCGATCTGGATAATTTTAAGGCACTGAATGATGTGCACGGCCATCCGGCTGGCGACGCTGTGTTGAAGCAGGTCGCGCGGATCGGTCTGGAATGCGCCCCGGCGAAAGCCGTCTTTGCCCGGTTGGGCGGCGAGGAATTCGCGCTGCTGGTTCCAAATTGCCGGCTAGGGGCGACGATTGAACTGGCTGAGTCACTGCGCCGGAAAATTGCCGATTTGCGTATCGAGCTGCCCAGCGGTTCGATCCAGGTTACGGCCAGTTTGGGCTGTGCCGATATGGATGAGACCAATCAATCCACGGATGATCTCATCGCCATCGCCGATCGCCGTCTTTACGAGGCCAAAAACGCCGGCCGCGATCGCGTCGACCCGGTCGCGGCCTGAGGGGCGCCGACCGGTATGCGAGTGTATGGATAGGCCGGTATCCGATGATTTACGGGTTATCGTGTCTTAGGGGCACGACGCGAGAAGAAGGCGTGGGGCCCAAGCGCAATATCAAGCGCAATATAGGGTCAGGTCTTGCGATATGCATTCGGTTTATGACGGCGCGTTGAGCGGGGCGCTCGGGATCGGTTCGTCTCTGTGAAGCCGACCGCCGTGGGATGTCGTAGCCTAGCTGGGCCGGTCTCCAGAAGCAGTGGGCCGCCCGGTGCGTTCATCGGGCGTTGAGCCACTGGCTGACATGGGCTCTTCGGTCGCGCCATCGAAAGAAACCGACTACCGTCCAGACGCCATGCCAAAGCCCCAGCCCCGCGAGCGCGATCAGGCTCAGCGCGGCCGGCAGCTGCGCCAGCCATGCCGACCAGGCGGCTATGGTCTCGGGATTGGCGAGCGTCTCGAGCGCTTGGGTGTCGTTATAAATCGCGATCGCCAGGGTGATCGCGATGAAGCATGTGGCCGCGGTATGGCCAAGCCAGTGTACGGGCGGAAACCGACGCAGCTCGTCATAGCGCGATAGCGCGCCGTGGATGACGACTTCGCCGCTTTTGGTGATCGTGACTTCGACGGTCTCGGGCGTGCGTTGACGCAGCGCGTCGATCCAGTGGCGGGGATAACGCAGCGGCACATTGCCGATCAGCGGTACCGGCCACTTCATGTTCACACTGTTGACCGGGCCCTTGACTACGCCCCAGGTCAGACGTCGCGTGATCGCGGTCGGGGCATTGCCGGGGATATGCCCGATCTCGTCGGCGCCCGGTACGTCACTGTCCTGCTCGGCGACGATCACCTGCCCCTGCAGCCGGAACAGCCGCTCACCGTGTTTGGAGGCGGCGAACTTGATGTTGGGCTGATAGGCCAGAATGCCGAACACCAGCGGCACCCAGCCGATGCCGAACCAGATCGGGTGCTGGCTCGGCGTGGCGAGCAGAAGAATCAGCGCGCCCAGGCAGATGAAAAAGACAGTGATCGTATACAGACAGCCGGCGTCGACCCCCGAACCGGCCAGTCGCAGGTCGTAATCGGCGCCGCTTTCTCGTGTTTCGCCGAGTATGCGAACGCGTTGGGAAGTATCGATCCCGGCATCGAGGGGGGCGGCGCGGGTATCGACGAGTGACGGCAGGATCGGCTGGCCGTTCAGCTCGACTACGAGTGCCTTGCCGCGGGCGCGTACGATCCGCGCTGTACAGGAGAGTTCGATGTTGTGGATCAGGCTTTCGTGGATGAGCACCCAGAGATCGCCGATATAGAGGCGGCGGTCAGGCCCGTAGGCCTGGACTATTTCGAAATCTCCGGTGATCTCGTGTACGCGGTCGTCCAGGGCGGATTCGCTGGGGTAAGCCAAGGCCAGGGCCAACCGTTCGCGGGGGGTGAGGGTCGCCGCGTCGTCATCGTCTTCGGCCAAATCCCGGGACGCATTGGCGTTGCGTTGATAGCGCAGCCATATCGGCACGCCGGTGATCAGCAGAATGAAGATGGCGAATAATGGATAAGCCATAACGAGCGCCAGACGGAGCGGGCACCGGGCAACGCAGAAAAGGCCGCAGAATGCACGAGGCCGGATCGATCAAAGCCACGCATTATATACTGCGCGAGCGATCATTTATCCAGGCTTGGAGGGTCGCTGCCGGGGCCAGGTCTTGGGTCGCGCGCGGCTGTACCGGTCGCTCCCGTTTGAGCGCAATGTAGTGGACTCGGCCAGTGGATACTAGGGTCAGGTCTTGCTTTATGAGTCGATTACGCGGCTGTATAGCCCCACCGAGCGAATGGCCGCCGAGCCGACAGCGTTAGGCTGCCTAGGCACTATCGTTCTTGGGCGCAGTTGGGAGCGGTTGTCGCCGCAATGGGCCTAAAAAAACAGTCAGATCGCTATCAAGTATCGATTCGGGGCGGCCGATAAGACAACGGTAACCTATATTTTCGATCGTTTGGAACGCGGCCTGCCATTACGGCTTGTGACTTCGAGTCCAGCGATATGCGCGCTGGCGCCCGGGTACACCCGGCCGGCGTGGTGCGAGGCGTCGTACTTCAGCGAGTGGATCCATAGCCGCAGCACGGCACGCCGAACCAGCCTTATCGGCTCGCGGCCGGCGATGCTGCATTAACTTGCGACAGCGACGCTCGCCGGTCTGCCTGGTGATGCCAGGTCTGCCTTCGGCGTTCGCGGATCCAGCGTCGGTGTGCCGTTTCTTTCATTGAAACGAAACTGTGTTCGTTCGGCCTCGGCGGGTTTGTCCGAGTTGTCCTGGAATGCATCGAAATGCCTATGACCGATAGAGCGAATGATTCAATGCCCATGTTTAACCCTTCGCTACAACAGGAAAGCGAAAACGCCGATATTCTGCGCGGTCGCCAACTTCATGCCGCCGAACAGAATGTCGAGCGGGCCCTGGTCGGCTCTCTGTTTGCCGCTACGCTGACGACCGTTTTTTTTCACAGCGGCTGGGAACATACCGTATGGGCGTGGTACCTCGGTGTCGTCGTGGTATGCACCGTCCGGATTCTGTTCGCGCGCCGGGTGACCCGTCATCCGTCTGGCCCCGTGGCGCCGGCGGAGATCTACAAGTTCGTGCTGTGGAGTATCGTCACGGCAACAACGCTCACGAGTTTTCCGCTCTGGGTGACCATGAACACGGACGGTTTTACGTTCGCCTACATGATGGCGCTTACGCTTGGCACGTTCTGGTCGGCCTCCTTCGTGCATGCGCCGATCATCTCGACCGCGATCGCATTCATGCTGACCGAGCTCGGCGTTGCGATCGTTGCGGCTTCGTTGGCCGGTATGGACTGGTCGCGGGCCGGGCTGGTGGCGTTGTTCGTCGTTGGCACCGGGGCAGCGCTGCATATCATTCGCCAGCATTCGGATCTGTTTCGACAGGCGGTACTTCAGCAACTCGAACTCGAGAACAAAACCGAGGTCATCGAGTTATTGCTGAAAGAGCACGAAGCACAGTCGAGCGATTGGCTTTGGCAGACCGACGATAAACTGCGGATCGCTGCCCCGTCGGCTCGTTTTGCCGAGGCCATAGCCCAGAATGGCACCGATCTGGCCGGGCAGACGGTCGAACAGGTGCTGAGCGATCGCGCGACGGATGGCAATACCGAAGCCCTGGCTGAATTGAACGCGCATCTGGCCAATCGCCGCGCCTTTCGCGACGTCGTGGTGCCGCAAAGTCTGGATTCGCAGACGTATTGGCTTTCGGTCTCGGGGCGCCCGGTCTACGATCGCCGAGATAGGTTCGTCGGCTATCGCGGCGTTATGGCCGATATCACCGTGGCCCGACTCGCCCAGGCTCGAGCCGCCCATCTTGCCCAGCACGACGCTCTCACGGATTTGCCCAATCGGGCGCAATTCAGTGCACGGCTGAGCCGCGCGTTATGCCGTGGACAGTCCTTTGCCTTGCTCAGCATCGATCTGGATGGCTTCAAGGCGGTAAACGATGGGTTTGGCCATCCCGCGGGCGACAAACTGCTCGTCGAGATCGCCCGGCGGCTGCAAAACAGCCTGGGGTCCACGGATATTGTGGCCCGCCTGGGCGACGACGAGTTCGTAATCCAGACCCAGCAGGCAAACCCGGATCGCATCGCCAGCCTGTGCCGCCAGTTGATCGAGGCCACTGGCCAGCCAGTGATATTTGAAGGCTCCGAGATCGCGGTTGGCGCGAGTATCGGTATTGCCTTCGCGCCGACTGACGGCGCTACGACAGACGAGATCCTGAAAAGCGCCGACTCGGCCCTGGCGCGGGCCAAGCGGGACGGCCGCGGCCGGTTCCGGTTCTTCTCGGCGGCCATGGACCGCGAGCTCCAGCTCCAGCAGCAGCTGATCCAGGATCTGCGTTCGGCGCTCGGCCGCGAGGAATTGATCCTGCACTATCAACCCTTCATCGATGCCCAAAGCGGCGAGATGACCGGCTGTGAGGCGTTGATCCGTTGGCACCATTCCGAGCGCGGTATGATCTCGCCGGGCCAATTCGTACCCCTGGCCGAGGAAAGCGGGCTGATCGTGCCGATCGGCGACTGGGTCATCGAGCATGCCTGCCGGGAGGCGGCTTCCTGGAACAACAACCGGCGGGTTTCGGTCAACGTCTCGCCGGTACAGTTTAGCAATCGCAGTCTGCCGGAACGTATCCAGGCGATTCTTCAGAAAACCGGTCTGGCGCCGAACCGGCTGGAAATCGAAGTGACCGAGACCGTTCTGGTCGAAGATCCAAAAATGGCGCTCGACGCCCTGGGCCAGGTTCGCGCGCTCGGCGTACGCGTCGCGCTCGATGATTTCGGTACCGGCTATTCGTCGTTGAGCTACCTGCGGGAATTCCCCTTCGACAAAATCAAGATCGATCGCTCGTTCGTACAGGATCTCGAAGCCCGCCGAGATAGCCAAATCATCGTGCGTGCCATTCTGGATATCGCCATGGGCCTCGATATGACGATCACCGCCGAAGGCATCGAACTGACCGAACAAGCCGATTACCTACGCCAGATCGGTTGTCACGAATTCCAGGGGTATCTATTCGGGCGGCCGACGGCCGCGAACGATTTGCCGGCCGCGCTGACCGGCGACAGAGAAGCAAGCAGCCCAACCGCGGCCGATGGACAACTCGAATCAGTCTGCCGCGCCGACAGCGCCTAGCGGTAAGGCGTATGCCCACCCCGGCCCGAACGAATCAGGCCCGGTACGGCATGCGTCTGGCCTGCTCGATGCGCTATCCCGGTCTGTTGAGGTTCTATGAGCCTACGCCCAGCGTTTTTTGAAAAAGACGCTAGCGGCAGGGTACGACCGATCATGCTGCACAGCAGCAGCTTGGCCTTCGGATGGGGTTCGTCCAAGGTCCAACGAGCCATGGGCGTCTTGCAGGGCATAATAGGCGGGCGCCACCGCGGCGCTCGCATGCCACAGCGACCGTTCCGACCGCTACGCCTTAGAACCTGCTCGGGTTGTGACGAAAAGATCGGGTCGAGGTTTATCCAGCTTTTCGGCCCTAAGCCAGTATCCGTTGCAATGTCTCGAACGAACCGGCCGCGCTCGCTGCGGCACGCTTGGCTGTGAGCCAAGCCCGATCGGTTATAAAAATCACCACGGGCTCGGCGCCCGCTTGCCGGGTATGGTCATACGGCTTCAGCCGATCGCATCCCGCCGACAATTAGGCCGACCAATACATGTCTATCGGCGATCGCGTCGTTGCTGTTCTAGGCGTTGATGCTGGCGCAGCCGCTGCTGCTCACCGCGTTGCTCTAGTCGCAGCTGCGAGCGCTGGCGCTGCTGTTGACTATGTAGTGTGTTCTGGCGCGCGCGTTGTTCGAGACTGGGTGGGCCCGACAGCGATGGCTGGCGCAGTTCAAGGTAGCGGCGTGCTTGTGCCTGTTCGTGTTCTAGGCGTTGCGACTGGGCTTGCTGGCGACGATCGAGTTGCTGCTGCTCGCGTGCCTGCTGCTGGGCCTGTGTAGACATGTCGGTGGCCAAGACGGCGCTGGGCACGGCGAGCCCGAGCGTGGCGACAGCCAATAAACAGCCGATCATTCGATATCGTTTCATGGCATCGACCTTGGTGGCGTTCGACACAGGCGGGCCCGGGCGTGCCTGGGTTCTTGCCATGGCAAAAGCCGGCCCGGCCAGTACGCCCAGCGCCGGGATTCGACGGCAGCTGCGAAGACGTACGACAGAGAATTTAGCGTCGTTTTCGGGCCGCACAAGATGGCTTGAACGATCCAAATCAAAGCCCGGCCCTCGGTGTATTGGACCGGACGGCACGGCTTACTCGGTACAGGCGGCGAGCTCGGCATCGCGATAGGCGCGGCCGGTTTCGGGGTCGAGATAGAATTCGTGCCGACAGCCGTTGTTACTCATCGTCGCCCGGCCGTCGTCGTCGATCCAGTCGTATATCGCCTCGGTGATGGCTTGGCCGGTCTGAACGTCGATCAGGCCGCGTCGATGGTTACGGGTATAGACGGCAGTCTGTGCCCAGCGCAGCGGGGTCGTGGCCACCTCGGTATCGGCAGCCCGAAATACCCAGCGGCCATCGGCGCTGTCGTAGATGCCGTGGCGGCCTTTAGCGTCGCGGCCGGCATAGCGATCCGGGCCCAGGGCGTACTGGGCCATGCGGCTCATGGGGAGGGCGGTGAATGAAAGATCGGGCTGTACGACACCGTAGGGCTCGGTCCAGGCGAACAGCATGTCGCCGTTGCTTAGCATGCGGGTGAACCCCGGCCGTGCGTGCCAATCGGGCGCCCAACGGCCCTCGCTGTCGATGAAAAACGCATACGCGACCGGGTCGGCTTCGTCGGACGGGTAAAGCCGAGAGATCATCAGAAACCAGGGGCTGTTCGGAACACTGGCAAGAATCGCACTGGCTGGGCCGGCCAGATCCTGAGCCCGCAAGACGCGGCCATCGTCGAATCGATAATCGGCAAGTCGGGTGGGCAGGGGCTTGGATAGATCCGGGGCGACAAAGAATCGGCCTTGGTCGTCCTCGAACAGCTGTGGGTTGTGGATAACTGCGGTGGCGCCTTGCGAGGTCGTCAATGTTACGGCGCTGCGCGCGGTATAGCGGTGGTCGTCTTTGGGATGGCCGTCGATGTCCAGGCGTCGATAGGTCGCGTCGCGGCGTTGCTGGACAAAATCGCCGTTGCGGGTGCGCCATATGACATCGTCGGCGATCGCTTGGATATCGCCTGCGGCGGTTGCTGCATAGAGCGTATGGCCAAGGCGCAGACGGGCGTCGGCGGGCCAGCTGTCATATTCGAGCTCATTCGGAATCTGGCGACTGGGGCGCCAGCTGTCCTGCCAGTAGCTGTCGTAGCTCGGGGCGTCCGAAAGATCGCGTTGTAGCAGGGTATTGCCCGAGCCGAGATCGAACACGGTCCACTTGGCGCGCGGTACCTCGGTCACCAGCCAAGGCCCGTGTGAGGCTGTGGATAAGATGTTGAATTCTGGGAGTACCTGCCAATCCCAGAATCGCCACCAGGCGTTGTATTCCTGTTTGGCGATCGCGATCGGGGTATGGCCGGTGGCGACCAGCACCACCCGGGCATAGTCGCGCGGCAGGATCGTATCGCCCCGGGCATCGACCAGACCCCAGTGGTCGGCATCGTCGGCCACTGGTGCGATACCGCCGATGCCCGGCTGGGCATCGGCGAATCGCGGTGCCACCACAACCTTGCCGTCGGCGGTGGCCAGCCCGTAGCGGCCGTCGTGCCCGAGCCAGGGCACCAGCGGCGAGCCGTCCCTCTGGCTTGTCTGGCCAGAGGGCGAGGAATATCCACAGGCACCCAGTGCAAGGCAGAACAGGACGATGACAAGGCCCGCAACACGACCGGGCCGTCGTCTTTGGGTCGGATTGGGGACTGGGGTCATGGCTTGGGCGTATTCGTATCGGCTGTTGTGCGGGCAATTCGCTCGGCCGCGGCGTTGTGAGGCGGTGGGCTTGCGGCCGGTGCGAACAGACGAGCGCAGACGGCACCGGCGAGGGCCGGTACGGGGAGGATGATCAGGCCCTGAAGCGAATCGGGATCGTGCCACCACAGTGTCGCGGCCCAGCATTGGGCCTCCCAGGCCAACACGCCGCATAGGCCGCCGAGCAGCCAGCGGCTGGGATGCGGCGTGTCGTGTTGGGTCGCGCCGTAGAACAGGCCTGCCAGGCCAGCAACGGGCAGGGCGAACAGATACCCGAAAATTGAAAACCAGAGCCAGGCGCCGACCACATCCTGGGGCTCGGCCAAGCTTAAGATCATGGCCGGCAGGATGATCACACCGGTGCCGATCGGCGGCCCGGCCAGGGCGAAGCGCCAGCCGTAGGCCAGCATCGTGCGCCAGGCCGGGACGGATCGGCCGGTCTTGTGGCTCATTGGGCGTCGATCCATGGCATCAGCCGGGCCTGTCGGTCGCGCCAGCGCCCCAGCGAGACCGCCAGGCGCACGCTGTGATACCCAGCGAGCAAGACAACGGCGGCGCCAGCCAGGGTCGCCGGCAGGGTGTTGAGCCACACCCAGGTGCTATTGCCGTTCCAGGCGTTGCCTGGGCTGCCAGTCAGTATCGCCCGTATCAGCGGCGTGTCGTGATAGGCGCCGATCGCCAGCGCGATCCAGGCCAGTATCGTCGCACTCAGGTGCTTGCCCCAATGCACCGGCGGAAAGCGGCGCCATTCCTCGTATAACGACAGCCCACCGTGCTGCACCACCTCGCCGCCTTCGGTGACGAGCACGTCGGTCTGCTCGGGAGTACGGCGGCGCAGCGGGGCCAGCCAGTGTTTGGGATATTGCAGGGCGAGATTGCCGATTAGGCCGGCTGGCCACGTCATGCGCATACTCATGATCGGCCCGCTCGCGAATTCGTACGCCCGGCGACGGATGGCGTCCGGATAGGTATCGCCCGGGGGAAACGTACGATCCTGTTCGACGCCGGGAATATCGTCGGCGCTATCGGCGATCAAGACGCGACCCCGCAGCCGAAATAGGCGTTCGCCCTGCTCGGGCGCGTGGAGCTGAATGAGGGGCCGATAGACCATCACGCCCATGACCAGCGGTATACAGCCGATAAAGAACCAGATCGGATGCGCCGCCGGCAGTGCGAGCATCAGGATCAGGGCGCCGACACAGATCAGCAGCACGGCCACGGTGCCCAAACAGCCGGTTTCGATGCCCGCGCCGCGGCGGCGCAGGACGTTGTCGGCCGGCGCTTCGCGGGTATGCGTTACGAGTTGGACTTGGCGCCTCGGGTCGGCCTCCGGACCCTCGGCGGGCGCCTCGTCGAGGCTCGGCAGGAGGCGCTGGCCATTGAGCTCGACCACGAGCGCCCGGTCGCGGGCCCGTACGACTCGGGCGGTATTGGTTCGCTCGATCGCTTTGACCAGACTTTCGTGAACCCCGACCTTCAGATCGCCGATATAGGTCGGGTGGTCCCGGCCGGACAGACCGATCAGCGAAAAATCGCCGTGGGTCGTATGGACCTGCTCGTTGATGAGCGGATCATGGGGATAGGCCAGGGCCACCGCCAACCGCTCCCGTGGCGATAGCGTTGTGCCGTCGTCGGCCTCGCTCAGGCGCTGAACGGCCTGCCGGTTGCGCGAGGCGCGCAGCCATAGCGGTATGCCGGTGACGATAAGAATGATGATCGCAAGCAGCGTGAGATTCATAGCAGGCGCCGGGCCGAAAACAAGCTGTGCGCGGCAGGCACACCACGTACAGCGATTCGCTCCGGTGTTTGAATATGTGGATAAGTATATAGCGCCCGTATTGGTTCGGCGCGGGCCGGTTCGCATTCCGGGGCCGCGGGCAGGAAGACACGGCATCGAGCGGCTTGTTTTCGGCCAAGCGTGCCTGCCCAAGCGCTTGATCGCATCACTCGGATCAGAATGGGCCAGAGGTCGGTGGGGTCAGACCGGCTCGGATCGCGGACGCCCAGCGATGGGCCAGGGCAGACTGTTTTTTGATCTGTGTCGTAAACTGCTGGCTTGCCGTAATTAAACAAGCAGGAGTTGCCCCATGGCCCAAGCTAGCGCCCGTCATATTCTCGTCGACAGCGAAGACCAGTGCCTCGAGTTGAAACAGCAGATCGAAAACGGCAGCGACTTCGCCGCAGTCGCGCGTGAGCATTCGACATGCCCGTCCGGCCGCCAGGGCGGCGACCTCGGTACCTTCGGCCCCGGCCAGATGGTGCCGGCGTTCGATGAGGTGGTCTTCAGTGCACCGCTCAACGAGGTCCAGGGCCCGGTCAAAACCCAGTTCGGCTATCACTTGCTGGAGGTTACCGAGCGCGGTTGATCATTACCGTACTTGGGCCGTGCTGGTTGGTGGGGATGCCCACAGGCGGCTTTTAGAGCCACCTCGATGAACGGGTTGGGCTTGCCGAAATCGGTCGTACACCAGCCCGGCGTGATATCGAGCAACGTTCTGACGCAGAAAGACCGCCAACGCCGAGTAGGTCGCAGGGACTAGCCAAGCCGCAGCACGCCCGTGCTGCGGCTTGATTCGGTTCCAGCGATCGTACGCGTTAGGCGAAGGTATTGATCTGCGTACCCACCGAACCGGTGGTCGCAAGCGCCGGCTGCGTTTCCATTGAGGACATCAACTGGCCGAGCTGCGAGGCTTGGCTGTCGAGCGATTTCCGCAATAGATTGGCCTGTACTTCCTGGTTCTGGTTGTGTTGCTGCAAGGCCAGGGATGTGTTGACCGCCGAATTGATGCTTCCTGAATCCATAAGCTCTCCTATCCGTCTCAAACTTGAGGCCGGACAGATATATCGGCCGGCTGCTAGCGGGCTTGAGGCACATGAGTCGACCCGGCCATGGTCGGCGCCGATCGATCCGCAAGCCGGGCAGCGCCCGACCACCACGCCGGTCTAGTCGTTCGGCTGCGGCGCGGGGGCGCCGGTGATTTCGCTCATATCGAGGACGATCTTGCCGCGCACGCCGTGGGTGGCCAGCAGTTCGTGGGCGGCAGCGGCTTTGGATGAGGGAAAGACTTTCGCGATACGGATCGGGAGCACGCCTTGCTCGACCAGATGGCCGATCTTCGCGATCGCTGCGTGGTCGGTGATGTGGTCGCGCACGTCGACGCGGGTGACACGGATGCCTCGAATGTCGGGTGCGTCCTTCCAGTCGCGGAGAGCGATGTACTCGCCATTGTCCTTGAGCGCGGGAAAGGCACGAGTTCGGATGCCGGCCGTATCGATCACGGCGTCGACGCCTTTCGGGTAGATCTGTCGGACCTGGTCGTTCGCATCCTCGCCGCGGGCGATGAAGTGGGAAATACCGTAGGAGCGCAGGTCGGATTCGTCGGAAGATGACGCGATACCGACGACCTCCAGCCCGTCCTGCTCGGCGAGCACGCTGGCGAATGTGCCGACCGAGCCCGCCGCGCCGATCACCAGCAGGCTCGAGCCCTTGGGCAGATCCAGCGCGTTCAGCGCAGTTTGGGCAGTCATCGCTGTAGTCAGAAACGAAGCGGCTTCTGAATAGGCGCGGTCTTTTGGCATCGGAATGACCGATTCGGCCGGCACGTTGATGTATTGGCTATAGCCGCCGTAGCCGGCGAAATTCGATACGATGGCAGTGACGTCCATGCCGGTTTCGAGCCCAAGCGCGGGATCGACCTTATTGCCGATTTGGTCGACCACGCCCGAGACATCCATACCGGGAATATATGGAAAATCGTGGCCTTCGTAGTAGTCGGCCAGAGCCCCCTCGCGCACCATCTGATCGACCGGATTGACCCCGGCCGCCATGACCCGAATCCGGACTTGTTTGGGTTTCGGTTCCGGTTTGGCCACCGTAACCACACCAAGCACTTCCGGCCCGCCGTATTGGTAGAGGCCGATGGCTTTCATGGTCTGGGGATCGTGATCTGGATGGGCAGACTTTGTATCGGCCGGGTCTTGGGCGGCCTGTGCACAGCTGACTGTGAATAAAGCAGCAGCGACGGACAAAATAGCGGTCAGTCGAAACATGGGGACTCCCTGAAAACCCAAAAGCTGCGCCTCATGAGGTGTGAGATCACGGCTCGAGAATTGAAAATATGGCCGGTTCAGTTCATTTTTATTTATACCTGAATTAATGGAACCGTTGTCAGAGCGCGTGCCGAGTCTGGCCAGAGACCGTCCCGCCCAATAGCCAGCCATACCGCACATTGCAGCTTGCCGGTGATAAAAACAGCCGGGCCGTGCAGACCATAGGCGCCTGGTTTGCCTGACAGTTTCGACTTCCTGACGACAGCCGCTTCGGACCTGTCGAGTCGCCCGGCTCGTGCTCGCCGGAATTGTCGAATAGGGTGGTCTTCGAGCCCACAGGTTGGGGGCGAAGCTGGGTGGCGGCCCTGGTAGTGATACCGCTCAAGTGCGCTGGCGCATGGCCGTAGAAACAGTATGAAACGCACCAGGCTCAGCCGTCGTGCCGAGTATTGATATCGTTCTCGATCTGACCGCGGCCCAATGTCGGTCCTACTATGCAGGCCAGGCCGATAATATTCGGACCGTGAGTACCGACGGCCGTGCGGTGCGCCTGCCGGCCCAGGCGATGCATCGCATCGTCGATCGCGAGGGCGTGCGCGGGATCTATCGTCTGGCCTACGATGCCCGAGGACGGTTCCAATCGATCGAAAAGCTCGCGCCGCTCTAGGTGGTCGAAGCACGATACTTAGGGCCGGCTGGCGATTGATCGATCGCGGGCCGCGCCCCCGTTGGGTATCGCTTCGGTTAAGGCCTTGGATGCGGCCGTGACAGCCGCAGATTGAACTGCCATGCCCCCAACGGAGACTGGCGTGCAGATATGGGTCGATGCGGATGCCTGTCCGGTCATGATCAAGCAAATCCTGTTTCGTGCCTCGAAGCGCACCGGCATACCGGTCACGCTGATCGCGAACCAACCGCTGCAGGTGCCGCGCCAGCCGCAGATTCAGGCGGTGCAGGTGGCTAGCGGTTTCGACGTGGCCGACAACGAAATCGTAAGGCGCCTGACAGCGGGTGATCTGGTCATTACTGCCGATATTCCCCTGGCCGCGGAAGTCATTGAGCAGGGTGGCCAGGCCTTGAGCCCGCGCGGCGAGATGTATTCGGCCGACGATATCGCCGCTAAGCGCACTATGCGGGATTTCATGGATACGCTACGCGCCAGCGGTATCCATGGCGCCGGTCCGTCCGCGCTGGGCGACAAGGAGCGCCAAGCGTTTGCCAACGCGCTCGATCGCTGGCTGGCGAAAGCGGTTCGCTGACGCGGCCCTGCCTCTGAGAGGCGCGGCGGTTGGGCCCCGGCACGCCGGCGGGGCCGATGGCGCTCTGGCCAGTCGGTGTTGCTGCCGGCTAGCGTCGGCCGGTCATGCGGCGGCAGTGGCGTTTCGCCGCGCCGGAGCACGCCGCGGACTGGAGGTATATGACGCAATAACCGTTAGGGCGTGTGGAGGCTTCCTCCGGGCGGCGCGTTGCTGCCCCCAATCGTGTCTGGCGAGCCGCAAGCCGCTGGTTCTGGGCGTGCCCCGATCAAAGCGCGTAACGCGGCTAGATTCGATTCGGGGCGTCCCTTTCGAAATAACGGTTGCTCGGCTGCAATCCAGCGTTGCCGCTTATTGAGGTCGCGCAACGCCCCCGCACTCGCCGCGCCTCGGCTTGCAGCCGAACAGCCCTGCCGAACAGCCCTGCCAAACAGCCCTGCCAAACAGCCCTGCCAAACAGCTTTGGGCGCGGACTCGCACGAAACCTCGACACGGCCTAGCAGCAGTTCCGGCCCTGGGTTTGGCTGTGCATCGCGATTACCGGCCTGGGTATGGTTATCGCTGCTGCTGTGGCCGTGGGTGTTCGGTTGTGGTCTGCCCTATCGACGACGGCGGCTTCCCGGCTGAGTTTTTATTCAGAAAATCGGGGAACCAGCGGCTGTGCCTGAGGCCGGCTGAGGCAGGCATATCGCGTACAGCACGCCGGCGCCTGCATTGTCCCGCACGTGGTTACGGCAACGCGTATCGACTTTCAGTGTATTGTGAACAAAAGTTCGCAAGGCGTCTTTTTGAGTCCATCAAACTAGGGAGGCGAGCGTGAAAAAGAGTTGTCTGTATGCGCTGGTGATCGGGGTCGTTCTGCTGCAGGCCGGCTGCAATGATGACGACGTCGATGTCGCGATCGGTGACTCCGTTCAGAACTGGAGCCGCGACTGTGGTGCCATGGCCGATGTGGCCACCCAGACCGAGGCCCAGCTCGAGACCAGTCGGGTGGCTGCCGAGGGAGATACGCCGGCCTACTGCCAAGTCTCGGGGCGTATCAACGAGCGTACCGGCACTGGGCCCGGCGGCCGTGCCGAGGACTACTACACAGGGTTTGTCCTGCGCATGCCGGACAACTGGAATCAGCGTTTCTATTTCCAGGGCGGCGGCGGCACTGATGGCAACCAGGTCCTGGACGAGGTCCAGGGTGCCCGCGCAGCCGGCGAGGAGAGCGCACTAGCGCGTGGCTTTGCGATCGTCGCCACCAACGGCGGCCATCCACAGAACGATGTGAGCTTCGGTTTCGATAAGCAGGCTCGTATCGATTACGGCTACAACGCCATAGAACAGGTCGCGCCGACCGCCAAGGCGCTGATTGCCGAATACTACGGACAGGAGCCGGCGTATTCGTATTTCGTCGGCTGTTCCAATGGTGGTCGCCAGGCAATGCAGGCCGCCCAGCGCTATCCGGATTATTTCAATGGGATCGTGGCCGGCGATCCGGGTTGGAACCTTACCCAGGCCGCGATCGGCGAGACCTGGAATACACAACAGTTCGCCCAAATCGCTAAGCGTGATCCCGAGACTGATATGCCGCAGCTATGGACGGCGTTTCCTCCGGAGCAGGGCGATCTCGAGGCGCTCTCCGATGCGATCCTCGATTATTGCGATGCTGCCGATGGCATCAGCGACGGCATGATCAATCGGCCCGAAGCCTGTACGGGCTTCGACGTAAGCCAGGTCGATGCCTTGAGCGAGGGCCAGCAACAAGCCCTGCAGGCCTTCCACGAAGGCCCGCCGAACGATGTATACAGCTCTTTTCCCTGGGACCCCGGCATGCGCGGCCAGGGCTGGCGGCGCTGGACTATCGGTAGCCCGGGGTTCAACGGTATCAACGCTGCCATGGGGGCCTCCTCGCTGGCGGCCGTGTTCACCACCCCGCCCACTGACCCGTCCGATCCTCTGACGTACGCCTTGAACTTCGATTTCGATACCGACCCGTCGGCCACGGCCTCGGCTTCCGAGATCATCGATGCGGATAGCACCCACCTCCAGGCCTTTAGCCGTGCCGGACACAAACTCATCATCTACCAGGGCATGGCCGACCCGGTGTTTTCGGCCAATGCGATCATCGGCTACTACGATCGGCTGCTCGACGCTCGGGGTGGTTTCGAAAAGGTCGGTCGCTATGCCCGGCTGTTTCGGGTGCCCGGCATGAATCACTGCGCGGGCGGTCCGGCGACCGATCAATTCGATATGCTCAGCGCGATCCAGCAGTGGGTCGAAAACGACCAACCGCCGGAGCGGATTCGCGCGAGCGTCGATCCTGACAATCCCGAGATTCCGAGTGCGTGGGAGGGCCGTTCGCGGCCGCTATGCCCTTACCCGCAGTTCGCGGCCTACCAAGGCAGCGGTGATCGCAATGCCGCTGTTAATTTCGTCTGCGAAACGCCGGATTAACGGTGGCCCGGCCTGTGGCGTATGTCTTGTCCACAGGCAGCAGCCGTGCCGGCTCGGGTCATCCCGCCGGCGTCGGCCCATCGTTCGGGCCAACGCCGGCGGTACTGTCCCGGATCAGCAACCGATACGGCAGTATCCGATGCGCCACATCGAGCGGCTGCTGTTCGAGAACTGCGATCAGCATGTCGACCGCGGCTTCGCCAAAGTCTTCTGCGGGCTGGCTGATTGTGGTGAGTGGCGGGTCGCAGTAGCGGGCGAACTCGATGTCGTCGAAACCGGCGAGCGAGATATCGTCCGGCACGCGCAATCCGGCCTGCTTGATCCCCTGCAGCGCGCCGATCGCCATTTCATCGCTTTCACAGAAGATGGCCGTCGGCCGCTCGGAGCGCTCGAGCAAGGCACGGGCGCCGGCATAGCCGGACTGGGGCGTGAAGTCTCCCGGCTGGAGCAGCGTCGCGTCGTAGGCCAGACCGGCGTGGGCGAGGGCATCCCGGTAGCCTGCAGCGCGATCGCGGGTCAGCGGACTGCGCCGGGGACCTTTGATCATGGCGATACGGCGATGGCCGAGACCGATCAAGTGCTCGGTCATGTCACGGGCTGCGGCGCGATTGTCCAGCTGGATCGAGGGGCAGGGCGGCGCGTCAAGCACTTCACAGGCGTTGACCATTGGCAGCGGCTGCGGCCGGTTTGAGGCCGGAAACGGATCGTGGGCCCGCAGCTGGATCACGCCGTCGGCCTGGCGCGAATTCACGAGCCCGGCATACCCGGCTTCGACCTGATCGTCGCCCTGGGTGTTACATAGCAGCACGCCATAGCCGGCCCGCTGGGCAGCTTGTTGAATACCGGTGATGACCCGCGCATAGAAGGTGTTGGCGATCTTGGGCACCAGCACCACCAGATTGCGGGTGCGCTGGGCACGAAACTGCACGGCGGTCAGGTTGGGGTGGTAACCGGCGGTCTCGACGGCCGTCAAAACCCGTTGCCGGGTCTCGGGCGAGACCACGTCCGGCTGTTTTAAGGCGCGCGACACGGTGGCCACTGAGACTCCAGCCAATCGGGCGACTTCCCGAATACTCGACACGGCACGCCTCTGGTGTCTGGAAATCGATCAGCATAAGACAAGCAGGCCGGCCGATGCGCGGGCCTGCGACTTTGCGCTAATTGCTGTGACCACGCGAGGTGGTAGTTTTAGCGATAATGTAACCGGTTACATATTGGCTCGAGCAAGGAGTTCACGATGACGGAATCTTCGCCTCCCATCCGCGCCGGCATGATCGGCGGTGGCCAGGGTGCTTTCATAGGTCAGGTACACCGCATGGCGGCCCGGCTCGATGGTGATTTCGCCTGGGTCTGCGGCGCCTTCAGCCGGGATGCCGACAACAACCAGGCGACCGGCGCCGGACTCGGCATCGCGCCCGAACGGGTGTATGCCGATTGGCAGACGCTGATCGAGCAGGAGCAGCGCCTGCCCGTCGACCAGCGCATCCAGCTGCTGGTGATCGCCACGCCCAATCACCTGCATGTGCCGATTGCCCGGGCCGCGCTCGCTGCTGGGCTGCATGTGTTCAGCGAAAAACCGGCCGGCGTGAGTACCGCAGAAGTGGCAGATTTGGCCCAGCAGCTTGGTGCGAGCGGCCGGCTGTACGGCCTGGCCCATACCTATCTGGGCTATCCGCTGGTCTGGCAGGCCCGGGAAATGATCGCCCGGGGCGAGCTGGGCGACCTGCGCAAGATCCACGTCGAATATCCCCAGGGCTGGCTCGGCGAGATAGGCGACAATGCTGGCGCCTGGCGCGCCGATCCGGCCCAGTCGGGGGCCGGCGGCTGCCTGGGCGACATCGGCACCCATGCCTTCACCCTGGCCGAATTCGTCTCGGGCCACCAGATCGATAGCGTGCGTGCCTCGTTGGGCGTGCATGCCGAAGGCCGGCAACTCGACGACGATGCCGACGTGCTGTTCCGGACCCGGCAGGGCGCCAGCGGCACGCTGATCGCCAGCCAGGTCTGCAGTGGTGAGGAAAACGGTTTGAAGATCCGGCTGTACGGCGAGCTCGGCGGTCTCGAGTGGCAGCAAATGGAACCCAACACCCTGATCCATCGCCAGCACGGCGCCCCCCAACGGTGTCTGCGTGCCGGGACTGATCGCCCGGGGCTGTATCCAGCCGCGCAGGCACGGCTGCGATTGCCGGTTGGGCACCCGGAAGGCTATCTAGAAGCCTTGGCCAATCTGTATCGCGACTTTGCCGCAGCGATCCGCCGGGGCGCGTCAGGCACGCCGGACGGGGTGCCCGGTATCAAAGACGGGTTGCGCGGCATGGCCTTCATCGATGCGGCGATCGTCAGCCATGGCGGCGGCGAGCCCTGGGCCCGCCTCGACGTGCCGACCTGAGAATTTTGGAGTTTCTATGCACGACACGATATCGATCGACAGCCAGATTCAGGGCCCAGGGTTATTCCTGGCTCAGTTTTTGGGCGACCAACCACCGTTCGATACGCTGGATGGCATTGCAGCCTGGGCCCGTGAGCTCGGCTACACCGGCATCCAGATCCCCAGCGGTGACCCGCGCTGCATGGATCTGGCCCTGGCCGCTGAGAGCCAGGAATACTGCGATGAGCTCAATGCCCGTTGCGAGGCTTCGGGTGTGCGGATCACCGAGCTCTCGACGCATATCCAGGGCCAGTTGGTAGCGGTACATCCGGCCTGCAACGAGTTGTTCGACGGCTTTGCGCCGGCCCACCTGCGCGGCCGTCCCGAAGCGCGTACCGAATGGGCGATCGAGCAGCTGCATCTCGCCGCCCGCGCCAGCCGTCGGCTGGGGCTGACCGCCCACGGCACGTTTTCCGGGGCCCTGCTATGGCCGTTTTTCTATCCCTGGCCACAGCGGCCGGCTGGACTGGTCGAGGAAGGCTTTGCCGAACTGGTGCGGCGCTGGCGGCCGATTCTCGATAGCTTCGAGGCCGCAGGCGTGGATCTGTGTTTCGAGATTCATCCTGGCGAGGATCTGCACGACGGCGCCAGCTTCGAACGTTTTCTGGAGGCGGTCGATGGGCATCCGCGGGCCAAGATCCTGTACGACCCCAGCCATTTGCTGCTGCAGCAGATGGATTATCTGGGCTTTATCGATCGCTATCGCGAGCGGATCGGCATGTTCCACGTGAAAGACGCGGAATTCACGCCGAATGCGAGCGCCGGCGTCTACGGCGGCTATCAATCCTGGATCGATCGGCCCGGGCGGTTTCGCTCGCTGGGCGATGGGCAAATCGATTTCGGCGCGATCTTCAGCAAGCTCACCCAGTACGGCTTCGACGGCTGGGCTGTACTCGAATGGGAGTGCTGTCTCAAGGATTCGGCCCAGGGCGCCCGCGAGGGGGTGGACTACATCCGCCGCCACTTGATCCAGCGTGCCGGGCGGGCCTTCGACGACTTCGCCGGCGTCGAGGCCAGCGCCCATCGCAATCGACGCATTCTCGGGCTCGACTAGCCGCGCGTCAGAGCAGCCGGCTGAGACCGGCACGGATAGACCATAAAGAGGAGAGGATCATGATTCGTGCACGGCTCAGCCTCATGATGTTTCTAGAGTTTTTTATCTGGGGCGGGTGGTTCGTCACCCTAGGCACGTTTTTGGGTGAAACGCTCGATGCCTCGGGCCGCGAGATCGGCATGGCGTTTTCGACCCAGTCCTGGGGGGCGATCATCGCGCCGTTCATTATCGGCTTGATCGCCGACCGGTTCTTCAACGCCGAACGTATTCTCGGCGTGTTGCATCTGGTCGGCGCGGTGCTGATGTATCGCCTGTTTCTAGCTCAGGATTTCAGTGCCTTCTATCTCACGGTGCTGATCTACATGATTCTGTATATGCCGACGCTGGCGCTGGTCAACGCCGTTGCCTTTCGTCAGCTTACCGAGCCCAAGCGCGAATTCGGCAAGATCCGGGTCTGGGGTACGCTGGGCTGGATCGTGGCCGGGCTGGCGATCAGCTATGTGTTTGCCTGGGACGGTGCGGCGGCGATCGACGCTGGCGCGCTGCGCTATACCTTCTTGATGTGTGCCGTCGCCTCACTGGTGCTGGGTGTTTACAGTTTCACGCTGCCGGCCACGCCCCCCAAGGCCGGCGCTGCCGGTACGAGCCTCGGCCAGCTGGTAGGCATCGATGCGTTGCGGCTGCTTAAAAACCGGGACTATGCGATCTTTTTCGTGGCCTCAGTGCTGATCTGTATTCCCTTGGCGTTCTATTATCAGAACGCCAATCCGTTCTTAGCTGAAATCGGGGTCGCCAATCCGACTGGCAAGATGACGCTGGGCCAGATCTCGGAAGTGCTGTTCATGCTGGCGCTGCCCGTTTTCATCCAGCGCTTTGGTATCAAGCACACCCTGTTGCTCGGCATGCTGGCTTGGGGCCTGCGTTATCTGCTGTTCGCTTTTGGTGACAGCGGTGGGCAGGTCTGGATGCTGCTGCTCGGCATCGCCCTGCACGGTGTTTGCTACGATTTTTTCTTCGTCTCCGGCCAGATCTATACCGACCAGCGCGCTGGCGAGCGTTTCAAAAGCGCCGCCCAGGGCATGATTACGCTGGCGACCTACGGTATCGGCATGCTGATCGGTTTCTGGGTCGCCGGCTGGATCACCGATCATTACAGCCAGGCGAACGGACACGACTGGCAAACCATCTGGCTGTTACCGGCGCTATTCGCACTGGCGATCATGGTGGTGTTTATGGGGCTGTTTCGTGATGCTTCGTCTGCCTCGCGATCTTCTGAGACTGCCGTACACTCGGAAGAATAGAACCAGACAACGCGCCGAAAAGCCGTGTGGCAGGCGCGTCGATGCCTCAGCGTGCCGATGACGATGCGTCGATCTTTTCAAACGCGGCGCTGTCGTGGCCAGAAAATCAGGATTTTTGAACGATAGCCGACATGACATACTAAAAGCCTTCGCAAGGCCGCACGGACAACTCCTGTGGTCTTAATGACCGAACGAGTCGGATCGCAGGGGGATTCGGCCGGTACTCGGCAACGGCTGCAGGCTGGGCGCCATGGGTTCGCGTCAACGGCGGCGGGTTGAATGAGCTGAACGAGTCAAGGGGGGCACTTGGCCAAACGTCTTTTGTATGTCGATCTCGCACGTACCCTTGCGGTCGTGCTGGCGCTGTGTGCGCATTCTTTCTATTCGACCGGGCTGATGGCCAAGCTCGGTTCGGGCAGTCTGTATCTGACCCAGTTCGTGCATCTGGCCACGCCGATGTTTATTTTCATGTTCGGCTTCATGATCGAATATGTCTATGTTCGGCAGGTCAAAGAAGGGCGCGGCGCCGAGACCGTCAAACGCCTGCTGGCGCGCAGTCTGCAATGCTATCTCTGCTATGCCCTGACCGCCCTGGCCGGGGTGTTGGGCGGCTGGTACAGCTTCGGGCAGTTGTTCGATGCGCTGTTATTTCTTGAGCATGCCCGGTTCGGCAATATTCTTCGAATCTATACGTTGCTGATGTTGCTGGCCCCGTTTCTGATCCTACTGCGCCTGCGGTGGGGCGCCGGCGTACCGTGGCTGCTCTTGATCCTGGTGCTGGGCTCGTTCCCGTTGCTCAGCCACTGGCATGCTCACGTCTGGGGGCTGCATCCTCAACTTGCCAATCTATTGGTCGGCACTGGGCCGGTATTGAGCGGGCCCAGTACCTGGCATGCCGCCAGTTTCGCTTTGGCGGGTATGTGTATTGCCTCCTGCAGTACGCCGGAGCGGGCGAACGAGCCGCGTGCCTTCGTACTGGCCGGGCTGGGGCTGTTGTGCGTTGCGGCAGCCATGACTGCGCTGTTTGCCCAGCAGTCGCTCTTAGCCGTATGGCAGGATTTCAGCAGTGCCCAATACCGACATCTGAACGCGCTGAATTACTACACGATCGGCATTGCCACTAGTACGCTTCTGTTATTGGCCACCCGTGGCCTCCAGTACGCTTTCGATCTGGCGCCTAAGGTCTCGGGATTGTTGCCGTTGGGCCGTGCTTCATTACTGGCCTATACCGCGGGCAACGTATTTCTTAATTTATTCACGCCCTACGAGCTTTCGTTGCCGGGCAGCATCGCGTTCATCGTTGTGTTTTTCGTCAGCGTGCTGGCCGTTGCAACCTGGACTCAAAAACTGCCTTACTACGAGCACATACGATACGTACTCAACCTCGGGGTAGTATCGCGTCGGCGAACGGTGACCCCGGCGGGCTAAAGACAGGATGAGGCGCGTCGGCGGCCAGCTCGTTTGCGAGTGTGGTCGAGCATGCGCTTGCGTCGCGTTCGACGGGCGCGCCGCCGGATTCCGGTCGAAGTCACGTCTATGGCTACGCGCAGGACGTTCGGGCGCCAAGAGCGGAGGCGCGACGCGGTTCGGTCCTGTGAATCGCTAAGCCGCGCTATGGGGGGCTTGAGATCGGTCGGCTAGGGGCCGTGTTGGCGGGGGCGCGTTGGCGCCCGTCGTCGGGCGCCGATCGGGTGTGTTCGATACGCTGGGGCAGCAGATTTGTCAGGCCCTGAGCGGCGGCTGCAAAGTCCGTCTAAACGAAAGGCCCGAGCCGCCTGCCCGAGCCTTTGTCGATTTCAGGCTCGCAGACCGACGGTCGGCCCGCGAGCTTGCGATAGTGGCATCAGTCGACCGTTAGCTGCCCGACCGAGTTCACCTGGCTGACCGATTGCCCGAGATAGACTTCGTGCTCGCCCGAGTCGGGAACCCAGCCGCCCTCGTCTTCGGACCAGTACCGCAGTACTTGATCGGTCAACGGGATATCGAGATCCTGGGATTCCCCGGGCTCCAGGCTGACATGGGCGAAGCCGGCCAACTGCTTGGGCGCCATCACCACCGGTGTGCCCGAGGCCGAGCCGATATAGACCTGGGGTACGGCAACCGCAGTGTGATCGCCTGAGTTACGCACCGTCACCTGCACCGAGTAACCGCCATCGGTCGTACTCAGCTGGGCGTTGGTATATTCGACTTCGCCGTAGGTCAGCCCGGAGCCGAAGGCAAACAGCGGCTGTACGTCGTAGTAGTCGTACCAGCGATAGCCCACCAGTGTGTCTTCATCGTAATGGACCTGGCCATCTACGCCGGGATAGTTGCGCTCCGAGGCCGTGGGCGAGTTATCCAGCGAGGTCGGGAAAGTCACCGGTAAACGCCCGCCCGGGGTGGCATTGCCCAGCAGCATGTCGGCGATTGCCCGGCCGCCTTCCTGGCCTGGATACCAGGTTTCGAGAACGGCGCTGGTCTGATCCAGCCATGGCATGGAGATCGGCCCGTCGGTGTTGAGCACGACCACCGGGTTGTCGGCGGCGGCGGTTACGGCGTCGAGCAACTCGTTCTGGAACAGCGGCAGATCGAGGGTGTCGCGATCCTGGCCTTCGGTGCCTTCGTTGAAGCCGAAGACGACGACATGATCGGCCTGGCCTGCCAGCTCCTCGGCTTCGGAAAATGCCTGCTGGCGAATCTCGGGCGACACCCAGGCAAAGCGAATCTGTAGCTCGGTATCGGGGTCGCCGCTATTCACGCCCATCGAAGCCCCGGCCTCGCCGGTGATTTCGAGGGTATGCGCACTGCCGGCTTCGAACGAGACCTCGTACGAGGCTACGGTCAGCCCGTCCGCGCTTTCGAGCAGTCGGTTCGAGAACAACCCGCCGGTTCTGGCCACCTGTTCGCCGTCGAGTGTGACCGTACCGCTGCCGCCTTCGGTTTGAATAAGCAGCCGATAATCGCCGGCTTCCGGTGCAACGAGTTGCCCGGTCCAGGTCCAGTTGGAACCGGCGGCCAGCGCATTGTCGCCGACGAAATCGATGGTCGAATCGATCCGCTGGGTGCCGCCTTCGCTCATGGCCTGGAGCCCGTTGGAGTCCTCGCTGTCGCCGGCGCGTAGTGCCGAGGCCGGCACTGGTTCGCCGTCCAGGCTGATGCCGGGGGCATAGCGGATATCGGCGTCATCGCCGAGGGCGTTACGCAGCGCCTCGAGCGGGCTGACCGTTTCCAGCGGCTCGACCGCAGAGCTACCGCCGCCGCCGAATAACAGTCGCTCGGCGGTGGGGCCGATCACTGCGACCGTGCCGATATCGTCTGCCTGCCAGGGCAGGGTGTTGTTTTCGTTGCGTAGCAGCACCGAGCCGGCTACGGCAGCTTCGCGGGCCACTTCGGCATGCGCTTCGGTATCGATCTCGGCGTCGTCGTCCTGATCGCCATCGAGCATGTTAAAACGCGACATCTGGCGCAGGATGCGCTCGACCGAGCGGTCCAGCAGGCTTTCGTCGACCGTGCCGTTGGCCACGGCGTCGGCCAGGGGCTCGCCGTAGTAGGTGCCGTTGGGCATCTCGAGATCGAGGCCGGCCTGGATCGAGGCTTCGGTGCTGTGGGTGGCAAACCAGTCGGATACGACGAAGCCTTCGTAGCCCCATTCATCGCGGAGAATGGTATTCAGGGTGGCGGCGTGTTCGCAGTTGTACTCGCCGTTGATCCGGTTATAGGCACACATGATCGAGGCGACATCGGCATCTACGGCGGCCTTGAAAGCCGGCAGGTAGATTTCCCGCAATGCCCGCTGGCTGACATTCACGTTGACCGACTGCCGGTCCTGTTCTTGGTTATTGGCCACATAGTGCTTGACCGTCGCCATCAGGCCTTGCTGCTGAATGCCCTGAACATCGCTGCTGACCAGGCGCGAAGCCAGATAGGGATCCTCGCCCAGGGTTTCGAAATTACGCCCGGCCAAGGGGGTACGTACGATATTGGTCATCGGCGCGAGCAAGACATCCTGCCCGTGTGCCTTGCCTTCGCTGCCGATCACCTGGCCGTAGTCGGCCGCGAGCTGTGGATCGAAGGTCGAGGCCAGTCCGATCGGCGCGGGCATGGCCGTCGCTGGTTCCGATGTACGCACACCCAGTGGCCCGTCGGTTAACCGCAGCTCCGGGATCCCGAGCCTTGGAACCCCCGGTAGATAGCCGGCGCCAGCCAAGCCTTCTGGGTCGGTCGTGCCATGCAACATGGCGATCTTGTCTGCGGTCGTCATCTCGCTGACCAGGGATGTCGCGGCGTTCGAGTTCGATGCGTTCGACGAGCCGTCGCCCCCATCGTGATCTGAATCGTCGCAACCGGCCATCGTGATCGCCGCTATACCTATAGCGGACATGCCCAGGGCTCGGGTGATGTTCATGCTGTCTCCTCCCAGTATGTATCGTTATCTCTTTTTTATTTCGCATTCGTTTTTGGGCAAAGAAACCCAATATTCGATTTATGTTCGAAAAATACGAAAGCGAGAAGCGGCCAGGGCATTGCGCCTATTGGCCATAACGAGAGTCTACAGCGGCTTGGGTATTCGGTTTTTTATACTTTGGTCGCCTGAAATAAAATGCGTTATCCGGGCATTTTTTCAATAATAATGCGTTGGTATTAGGTATTTTTACTAGTGTTTGGCAATATTTTTTTAATTTTATTTTTAAAAATAAGTTATAAGCCAGCAGGGTTGAAGGCCTCGTGCGAGCGCTACGGCCTTCCAAACCATGGCCGAATACGCGACGCAGATAGCGACCTCAAAGCCCCACGCGACGAACCGTCGATGCGCAGCGCAAGATCCATACAGCCCCGGCCAAGACAGCGGTGAAGAATCCAGGCTCGGTCTCCGGGGTCGTAACGCCCAGGAGTCGAACGGCTATTTTAAAAATAGCCTGTTCTCGGCCCAATTCTTGGTTCGCCGAAACCTGGCTATCCCACTAAGATGAATTTGATCGTATCTCGGGTTTGGAACAAGGACAGAGCCATGACGACATCAATCAAATGGATGAACGCTTTATGCCTGTTCGTTCTGATCGCGCTGGCGCAGACCGCTTATGCCGCCGATTCATCTGCAGCCCGGGCGATCGAGGGCAGCACCCCAGAGACGACCCAACTGTCGGTGATAGGTGCCGGATCGCTGGGCAGTGCGGTCGGTGCGGCCTGGGTGGAGTCCGGCTATAAGGTGATGTTGTCGAGCCGTCATCCAGACGAACTCGCGCCCATGGCCAAACGGTTGGGCCCGAACGCACGGGTCGGCACGCCGAAGCAGGCCGCGCAGTATGGGCAGGTGGTATTGCTGGCGGTGCCGTTTACGGCCATTCCTCAAATCGCCCACGATTTCGACGATGCCCTCCAAGGCAAGATTGTGCTGGATGCGACCAACTCCTGGGGCGTAGAGGACTCGCCGATCGGTCAGCAAGCCGTCAAGGCTGGGGACGGGGTCGTCTCGCAACGCTATTTCAAAGGCGTTCGGCTGGTCCGGGCGTTCAGCGCGGTGGATGCCTCGATCATTCGGGGGGTGACCGCGGGGCGTCACGAACCGGCTGGGATTCCCATCGCCAGCAACGACAAGGCCGCCATGCAGGTGGCGGCCGAATTAGTTCGGGCGGCCGGCTGCGTACCGGTAATCGTGGGCGATCTCAAAGACGGTCGTCGCTTCGAGCATGGCCAACCTGGTTTCCGAGCCAACACGACCGCGCCCGAGCTGCGCCGAATCCTCGATCTGCCGGCGCAGGATTAGAACGCATGGTCGCCGGCCGGGCCGTACCGCTGGTCTTGTACTGCTCAAACAGATGTCGCGGATGTTGCGTGGCTCACCTGGTAGGCAATGAGCACGTCGTCGGACGGCGTGCCGACCGTAGACGTATGCCGGACCGGCCCATCGCGGCACGTGCTGCCGTGCATTGGTGGCGCTGAGCCTTTCTGCGCAGAGATCCGCGCCCTGGCCAGTGGGCTAGACAAGCGCTATGCGCTGGCCGCTTTCGAGTGGAACGACCTTGTCGCCGGCGTGAACGACGATCAGCCTGCTTGGCGAAGGCCTATCGACGCCAGCCTGATCGGGGCCAGTGGGTTCGCGATGGGGGGTTCTGGCCTGCCCACGGGCGCGCCGAGGCTGCGCAGTAGCGCAGTAGGCGGGTCATGGATAAAAAAAGTATTGCATCGGTCGGCAGGGCCGAAAATGCAACCTGCCTACAGGTGTGGATCAATTTTAATTGATTGAAAACGTTGGATTTTTTCCAGTTTTCAAGATAGGCGATCCAAGAATTCGAGAGCCGGTACGGGGGCTCATTATGCTGCTACAGGGCACTATCGAACTCTTGTTTTCGTGCAAATCTGCTCAGCATGCGTATGCTTATTCGTGCAGGTAACTGCATTTATTAAACTAGTAAGACTTAAGAGTAAAGTATGGCCAAAGGCACAGTGAAGTGGTTTAGCTCGGAGAAAGGCTTCGGCTTTATCGCTCCTGAAGATGGCAGCAAAGATCTGTTCGTCCATTTCTCCGAAATCAAGATGCAGGGCTTTGCCACGCTTGAGGACGGACAGGCAGTGGAATTCGAAGTCGGCGAGGGTAAGAAAGGCCCTTGCGCGGTGAGCGTTGTTCCAGTCTAGACTGAGCGCAATGCGATAACGCGGGCGGGCTGAATTTCAGCCCGCCTTTTTTATGGGCAGCATATCGTCATTGGCATACGCTATAAGCCCGTGAAGAACGCCCCAGTCTCGCGGTGGTCGGCCCGCTAGGATCGGCGCCCAGCCTATATTCGGCGCTGCCGTGGTGTCAGTGGGTCGCAGGCGGGCGCTACGCCCTGTCGTTATTCTGTGGCCTGGCCGCCTTGGCGAGCCGGTTCATAGCAGACCGCGACCTAATCTATGCTGCGTATGCGATAGGGGGTCGTGCCGGATTCGTGGCTTTGCGGCTTTGTTTGATCGCTGTCTTCGACCTGCCGGTAGCGCCGATCGGTTGTCGACCCATGCAAGCTACCCGCGATATGTGTTGCCTTCGCGCGCGGCTAAAGTGCCCGTGCTGGTTATTTCGGACATGGATCGATCCCTGGCCCGCAGGCTACCAAGGCCCCGAGCCGTACTCGGGACCCACCTGTAAGCCAAGGGTGCACCCGGCTGTGGCTTTGTGTGGCCATTCAGCCGGATAACGCCCGGTTAGCGGTCAGTTGGCAGTAAAGCAACCGTCTACTGCCAGCGATGCGCCGGTGACGAAACTGGCGGCATCGCTGCACAGCCACAGCACCGAGTTCGCAATTTCGTCGGTGGTGCCCAGCCGGCCGATGGCCTGTAGCTTCAGGAATTCGTCCATCGCATCCTTTTGCTCTTCCAGCATCTTGGCAACCATCGGGGTCTTGATGGCGCCGGGGCAGACCGCGTTGATACGGATGCCCTGGGCGGCATAGTCCATGGCGGCCGATTTGGTCAGCCCGATCACGCCATGCTTGGATCCGTAGTAGGCGCCGAGCGCCTTGCCGCCGACCAGGCCGCCCACCGACGAGCAGTTGACGATGGCGCCGCTGCCCTGAGTACGCATCTGGGCCAGCTCGTGGCGCATGCACGACCAGACACCGCGCAAGTTAATGCCCATGACCCGCTCGTAGTCGTCCAGGGACTGGTCGGCCATTTCGGCCGGAATCGGCTGTACGCCGGCGTTGTTGTAGGCCATGTCGAGCTTGCCGTATTTCTCGACCGCCTGCTTGACCAGAGCTTCGACCTGGGCGTCATCGGCGACGTCGCAGACCACGGCCAATGCCTCGTGGCCGTCCGCGGTGAGTTCGTCGGCCAGACGCTGTACGGAGTCTGCGTCGACGTCGGAGACGACCACGGCGGCCCCGGCCTTGGCGAATGCCTTGGAGGCCGCCAGGCCCATGCCGGCGCTGGCGCCGGTCACCAGGGCCACCTGGCCGGTGAAATCATAAGTCACGTTCATATCAAGTTTCTCTGGGTGGTGAAAACAATGCACAGGAAAAGCGCAACACTGCGCGCTCAAGGTGAGGCGTCGATACGCTAGGCATCGGGGTTGATCTGGGCGTCGAGCCGGGCCAGGTCGGCCTCGCTGTCGAGTGGCCAGTCCACCACGAGGGCGACGCCTTCGGCGTGGTAGTCGGCTTGTACGATTTCGGCTTCGTGCTGGGCCAGCCAATGACGGGCCGGTTGTTCGCCGGCGAAGCTGACGTTGACGGTGATCCGGCGTCGCGGGATATACAGCCGGGTCGGCAGCTCGGCGAGGGCATCGCTTACGCTCTGGGCATAGGCCCGTGCCAGGCCGCCGGTACCGAGTTTGGTACCGCCGAAATAACGGGTGACGACGCAGGCGATACGGCCTAGGCCGCTGCCGGCCAGCACCTGATACATCGGCCGACCCGCGGTGCCGCCCGGTTCGCCATCATCGGAAAAGCCGATTGCCCGATCCTCGGTCGGCGCTCCGGCGATATAGGCCGAGCAATGATGCGATGCATCCGGATAGTACTGGCGTGCTCGTGCGATCAGCGCTTCGGCATCGGCCACGCTATCGATACCGGCGCACCAGGCAATGAATCGGCTCTTCTGGATTTCGAGCGTGTTCTGGCAAGGGGCATCGATACTCGCAGACGGCATGAGATAGCGCATGAAAACTCCGCGAAAAGATCAGGCCATGGGCTAGAGCCATCGACCGGTCGCCGGGCGTCGCCCGAGCTCGTGGCCTCGTAGCGGTGTAGCCGAGCCCCGCGTCGATATCGCTTTTGGATTCTACGCACTCTGCCACGACTACTAGCGGGGTTGCCGAGGCCGGACAGTGCGATGGCTAGAGATAAAGGCGGTACTGGCTGGGCATTTGTTGCACGCGTCAAAACGGGCCCAGGGTGCGGGCTGTTGGGCGCAACGACTGTGAGGCCGAGCTCGAACTCAGTTTAGCCGGCGCTCCCGAAGCCGGTGTTGAGGGCCGCCAAACGTATGCGAAGCAGAGCGCGATCGCTGTGGCGGCTGAATGTCAGTCATTAGCACTGCTCATGAATAGCCTTCGCAACGCAGGGCATTTGCGTACGGTGAGCCGAGTTCTTGCCGCGCAGCCGAATCGTTCGATGCCGGGGCGACTGCCATGCTGATCGTTAGCAGGCTGACGATGAGCGCGGCTTTGCCTCTCTGCGGATTGCGTTCGGCGCGATGATGGTCAACGGTCGTCGATAGGCCTGACCGACTATTGTCCTTCGGCCCAGGAACGACAGGCGCCGTTTGGACACCATGCGCCGGCCCGATACCAGGCTTTTCGCTGCTGGGGGGTGAGAATCGCATCGAACCGTTGGCGCGCCCGAATGCGTTCCATAAGTAGCTTTCGTTGGGCTGCGGTCATCTCGTCGAAGGCTTGTCCGACGGCTTCAGGATCGGCGGACGGCTGGGCCATCATGTTCTGCATATGGGTCATGCGGCGATACAGCTGATTATGCAGCTTTTGCTCCTGGCCGGCGGATTCCTGCCACTGTTTGGCCCAGGCCTGGCGCTGCTCCGGGCTCAGATGCAAATACGTCGGCTGCCCGTCGTGGCTGGACATCGGACCCATGCCGCGATTGTGCATGCCAGCGCCATAGCCCGGCATCATAGAGTTCGGAGGGTGGCCGCGCATCATGGCGTAGCCGGGCATCCTCTGCTCCGGGGCGAGGCCATGGCCCATCATGCTGGCGCCGTATGCGCCGCAGCCCGACATCATGCCTGGGCCGTGGCCGTAGAACCGATTCGGCGGTGCCGGCTTTGAAGCTGCCGCAGTAGGGTTCGAGGGGCCCGTGGCTTGGGGCGGTTGGGCGTCTGTCATGCCGCCATGCGCAAAAGCCGTGGCCGAGCCGGCCACGGCGGCGAATAGGCACGCTGCCCAAAGAGGTTTCGCAGAGATCGATCGCGGCTTGTTCATCATCGCCTCCTCGTCGCATGGATGCTTGCTGCCGCCGATTGTTGTCCCTGATCTGGAGTAAAGACTTGATTGAAATCACAACGGCCGGGGCATGTCGTGGATCTGCTGCTGTGTGGTACCTCGTTTGGACCAAGCGAGTTCGGGATCGATGGCGGCACGCACCGGCTGATCACAGCCTGTGTATAAGAAAGCCTCGGCCGGGCCGTACCCAAGCGATACGCATGCTACGCCGCAGCCTCAAAGCGGCGTAGGCTTGGCGCGCGGTCTTGCCGGAAGACGCTCGTGGCCGCGGTCTGGTCTGTCATTCGTACCGCGGTATATGGGGTAGGGCATGGACGAGCGTGCCTGCTGGCTCGGCACGAAATGATTTTGGAGTCGCCGTGCCGGGCATCGGCGATATCATCGTAAGTGTTTGTTAAATATTGTTTATTAGGACTCGTATGGGCCGGTTTTTTGACGGCCTGTACTGCGGCGAGGTCGTGTACGAAACGAGTCACTAGGTGTTTCGGATCGCGCCCCGTCGGCCTGCAAGGCATGATTGGATGCCTTGGAATAGGGCATTGCCGCGACCATGGCGTAGCATCACGCTAGGGTTGAGCAGGCTCGTTCAAGGCGTATAAAAGACTTCCACAGCCTGTGGATAAATCTGTGTGCAGTTTGGCCTTCGCCAAGGGCTGGATCGCAGTCGTCCTGGCAATGAGGCGGCTTGGCATAGTGCGATCAGCCGAGCGACACGACTTGGTGGGCACTGCAGAATGCGATCACAGGCATCAGCCGGTCCGTATCCTATGGCGACTTTGACGATCCAGCACTGGCAAGGCGCCGAGATTGCCGCAGGCATCGATGCTCTGGCGGCCCTACGCATTCGCGTGTTCCGCGCTTGGCCCTATCTCTACGACGGCAGCCTCGAATACGAGCGCAGCTACCTGCGTACTTATGTCGAGGCACCTTCGTCGCTGGTGGCGGCGGTGTTCGACGGCGATGAACTGGTTGGCGCAACAACGGCGTTGCCCATGCCGGACGAAGAGCCTTCCTTTCGGCATCCGCTCAGCGAAGCTGGCTTCGATATCACGACGGTCTTCTACTTCGGCGAGTCATTGTTGTTGCCGGCCTATCGTGGCCGAGGGCTGGGGCATGCGTTTTTCGATGCGCGCGAAGCGCATGCCGCGGCCCTTGGCTATACCACGACCTGTTTCTGTGCCGTGAACCGCCCTGCCGACCACCCGGCGCGGCCGGCTGATTACCGGCCTTTGGATGCGTTCTGGCGGGGGCGTGGTTATCAGCCGCGTGCCGATATCGTGGCCCGCTACGACTGGCGCGATCGCGATGATACCGAACAGACGACCAAGACCCTGACGTTCTGGTTGCGCGATCTAAATCCATGACCTGATCGCCGGCGCGGAACCGGTGCCGCTGTGAGTTCCCATGGCTCGGCGCCGAGCGCGAGCCGGCCGTGTTGGATCAGCAGCCCACGTTCTGTGCGTCTACCGCGGCATTGACCCGAGCCCGCAGGGCCCGCAGGCGTCGATCGTGGATGCCTTGCTCGTCGAGATGCGCCACGGTGCTGTCCAGATATTCTGCAGCCGAGCCGATCATGCCGTGCCCGGTGGCCAGCATGTCCACGACCGTGGCCTCGGCCAGCCGGCCGCAGAAGCTTTCATGCTCGGAGTTGGCGACGAAGGTGAGCGCCGATAACGGCGGTCCGTGATCGGCCCGCAGGCTGACCCAGCGCGGCGTATATACCCCGGTGAGCATCTCGCGGCGCCAGATCATGAGCAGCTCGTATTCCAACGCCTTCGGCGGCAGGCGCAGGGCGATACCGCGGCAGGAGCCGCCCGGTACCAGGCCGAGCATCAGGCCCGGCGCTTCGGCCGAACCTCGGCCGTGGGTCAGCCGGATTCGAAAATCGCGGTGAAAACCGTAGAGCAGTACGGCTCGCCATTCGGCGACCGGCACGCAGGGGTTCCATAGCAAAGAACCGTAGCCGAATACCCAAACCCCTTCATCGAGGCTGACCGTGGCGGGTCGGTGGGCCAGCATGTGCGCAATCGAGGCCTGCATCTGTGCATCGCTGACGGTGGCGACATCTGGATGCGCCGTCGTGAGCGCGCGACGCAGTTCGTCGCGTTCGAGTACTTCCCGGGTGATGCCGTTGGGTAGCGGGCGCTGCCGTGGATCGATCTGGGCCATGTTGTGGTTACCTCGCAGGCTGCGTTCGCTCCGAACAAACCTTGGGTATAGCAGACGCAAGAAACAGACCGAAAGTTTGGGCGGGCGAGCCGGGGCCGGCGAGCTCGGCGGCGTGCGATCGCATCATTCCTCCGGCCGATCGCACGGGCTTATACAAGCCTTGCCGACGCTTATCACAGAGCGATCGATTACGGCACAGAAAATTCCAACTTCTGACGCAATAGATACAACTCGTTCGGCCCCAGCGGCTGTGCCGAAAAATGCCACTGGCCGACAGCGGCCAGGGCCGCGTCATCGAGCTCGCGATAGCCAGAAGACTGTACGATCACCGGCCACAACACATCGCCCTCGGGCGTAATGGCAGCCAGGAGCCTGACGACGCCGGTATGGCGCGCTTGTATCGCCTCGGCCGGGTAGCGCGGCGGTGGCCGATCTTCGAGCGAATAGGACTCGGCAGAGGCAACGGAGTCCGGGCGTGGCTGCAACGTGGCATGACGGATGCGCACCAGAGTCGGCATGCGCTCGTGCGTCGGCGGACAATGGGCCAGAAAATCCGATGCCACGGGTTCATACGGCCCCTGGCCGACCGTGAACTTCACCGGCTGTGCGCCAGACGTCAGCCCGGTGAGCACGACCGGGTGATGGCTGCGAAAAACCTGGGCCAGCCCCTCGGCCAGCGGGTCGGCCGGTAGGTCGGCCTGGATTGACTCGCCCCGGCGTTGCCAGGTCACCCGCTGGGGTTCGGCCGAGCCGAAGCGGATCGTGCTCGGTCGGTTGGTATCCGGTTCGACGGGCTTGGAATCGGGGCGCGAGACGCGCAGGACCAGCCGCGATTCGGGGCGGCATCAGGCATGCAGACCAGCTGTGCCACGTAGTGCCGGTCATCGGCCGTTACCTGGGTCTGGATCGATTGGCTCGATGCCTCGCTCGGGCCTGCATGCCAGGCGCGTATCGGCTCGACTTGCGTGTCGTACCGCGATGCAGTGGCACAGCCTGCCACCCCAAGAACCAAGCCCAGCCATAACAGTCGTTTCATCGAATCCCCCGAGTGCCGAAACCCGAATAGGGCAGCACGGATGATGAGCCGCTGCAACGCCCGTATGGCGGCCGGTAGGGCGTATCGTCATGAGATATACCGCCGCACTCGCGCCTCTGAGGATGATGCCCGTCCATCGTGCCAGGCGGCGTTGCAGGCCTTGACCGTACGGCCCCGCTACGCTCGGCGGTATGCGCCTTGCCCGACCCGATAGGCGGGCGTCATGCTATGGCGTCTGTTATGGCGACATGCCCTAAGACCGCAGCACGCCTTTTTTGAGAATCAGGTTGCCGTATAGCCGCCGTTCGCCGGTTGCGACCACGGCATAGGCCTGCCGGGTGCGATCGTAGAAGGCGAACCGATCAATCAATTCGATATCGATCGGTCGCCCCTCGGCGCGGGCCAACAGGGTGTCGAACTCGGTGTAGAGGTCGGGCCGCGCCTCGGGGGCGGC
The DNA here is from genome assembly GCF_049568105.1 of Salinisphaera sp. SPP-AMP-43. Taxonomy (GTDB): domain Bacteria; phylum Pseudomonadota; class Gammaproteobacteria; order Nevskiales; family Salinisphaeraceae; genus Salinisphaera. Next base: position 4,277,667 of record NZ_CP145335.1, on the reverse strand, counting down.
CATGGCGGCCGTCGGCACGTCTACGAAATCATCCAGCGGCAGCAGCTCGAGGATCGCGGCCAGCGTATCGGTTGCCGAACTGGCCGGGAGTTGGATTCGCCGCTGGGCCAGGGCGGCCGCCGGGAAATTGGCATCGACAATGACGATTTCGTCGCCGTGGCCCATATCCGCAAGAATGGCGAGTAGCTCGCCGGTCAACAGTGGGTTGATGGTTTTGAGCATGGTCTATCTCTAAAAGCGCTGGGCACGGGGGCTGGCAGCCGCCCGAGGCGATTCCAGTCTGGCTACGGGATGAGACCAGAGTACCGGATCGGGCGCCGGCGGCGTGACGGCTATGCCGTCCGGACGATCAGTGGTTGTCCGCCAGGCGCTTGTCGGTGGTTCGATAGCGGATTTCGACCGTCTGTACACCCCACTTGAGGGCCCGTCGGCGCTTGGCGAACAGGATATCGATCTTGTTCTTCCAGCGCCGGTGCATCTTGTCGAGCACGGTATAGGTTCCGTCCAGGCCTTCGATACGAACCCGGGTGCCATGGCTCAAGCCGGCCCGGAGCAGGTCTCGCGAGACGGCGATGACGTTGTCCTCTGGCGATAGTTTGTCGCCGAAAGCCCCGATCTGGTCGCCTTCCGGACGGGTTTCATCCGGCGCCAACGTATAGGAGCTCGCACGAACGGTAAGCCGTCGCCACTGCGGCGTGTTCTTGGTTTTTTGCAGGCTGTCGCCGGTGTTGTCTTTCGATGCTGACGCCGCTGCGGCCTGGTGCGAGGCTTCGTTGCCACAGCCGGCCACGAGCGTGCCGGTGATCAACAACGTTGTGCAGATTGTCCGATATCGATTCGCCATGGGGATGTCGTAGGTCAAGCCCATAGGCCATATAAGCACGAACCGGGCCCGGCTGCTACGGGACGGGGTCGGGCGGTGTGGGCTGGCGAGCGGCCCGTGGGCCGCCAAAGCGCCGGCGATACGCTCCCGGCGTCAGACCGGTCGTTCGCTTGAACAGCCGCCGAAAGAAGGTGGGATCTTCATAGCCGACGTGCCAGCTGATGTCGTCTACGCTCAGCGCGCTGTTTTCCAGTCGTCGTTTGGCGGCTTCGATGCGCAGCCGTTGTACATAGGCGATCGGCGACAGGCCGGTGGCGGTAATGAAATGGCGTTTGAAGGTCCGTTCGCCGAGCCCGGACCGATCACACATCGCGGCGACCGGGCAGGCGATCGTGAAGTGCTCGGCCAGCCAATCCTGGGCAGCGAGAATCTCGACGTCGCTGTGGCCCCGGTGATCATCGAAGCCGAGGCCGGGCGCCAGATCATCGCTGCGCCACTGAAGATCGAAAAACCGGGCCACCGACCGGGCGGCCGATACGCTGACGAAGCGAACGATGAGATAGAGCGCCAGGTCGTGCCAGGCTATCGACGCCCCGGAACTGATCAGCTCCTCGCGTACGCCGGAGACGACCAGCGCTCGCTTGGGATGCAGGGCCACGGCCGGAAAGCTCTTGGAGAACAGCGGGGCATGGTCGCGATGCACGGTGGCGTGGTGGCCGTCGAAGATGCCGGTCTCGGCGAGCAGGAACAGACCCGAGCAGGCTGAGGCCAAAACGGCGCCCCGGGCATGGCTTTGGCCCAGCCAGGCGACCAGCCGCGGATAACGACCGCGCTGCCAGCCATGAGGGGGAAGCAACAGCGAGGGCACGATGATCAGTTCGCAGGGCGCGATGTCGTCGATGCCGTGCTGCACCGTCCAAGGCAGCCCATCGGCAAGCTGCAGGCGTTCGGCCCGCTCGCCGACCAGATTCACGTGAAACGGGATATCGCCCCCATCGTTGATCGCGGCGATAGCACCCAGGCGCGGGGCATCCAGTACGTCGTACAATCCGCCCAGCGTCGAGGCTATGGCCTCGGGAACGACCACGATGCCGACCCGCATAGGCGATAACTCGAGATCGGCTGGCATGTCTGCCCTCCGCGACCGGCACGTACGGCACGCCGTTGCCGGACCGTCGGCTATGCGAATCCGAGCATAGCACCGGTAAGCGCGGCGTTGATTGGACACAAGTTGTTGGCCAGGCGTTCTTTTCGGGTGCGGGCGGCCGCGGCGTACTGGCCGGAATGGCCTGCTGTTTTGTCCGGTTTCGCACTGCTCCAAAAGCGCTCGCCATGAAACGATACCAGTATCCGCCGGTTTCATAGTGAGGAACAGGAGGTGGGTCATGGACATTACAACGATCGATCAGGGCCGTTTGGAGGCCTTTGTCGGACAAGCCATCAACGATCTATCGGCTGGCTATGCCGGCGTGATGATCAGCCTGGGCCATCGGCTTGGGTTGTATCAGGCGCTGGACGATGGGGGCGCCCAGACCGCAGCCGAGCTGGCCAAGCGTGCCGGTTGCAGCGAACGCTATGTTCGCGAGTGGCTGAATAGCCAGGTCGCGGGTGGCTATCTAAACTACGAGGCGGCGTCCGAGCGCTATGCGATGTCGCCCGAGCAGGCGGCCGTGCTGGCCGATCCGGACAGCCCTTATTTCATCCCCTGTGCCTGGGAAGTGCCAGCCTCGATGTGGTTCGACGAGATGCGTACCGAACAGGCGTTTCGAAGCGGTCAGGGCGTGCCCTGGGGCGAACACGATCATCGACTCTATCGCGGGGTCGCTGAGTTTTTTCGCAATGCCTATCGGGCCCATTTGATCTCGGCCTGGTTACCCGCCCTGGATGGCGTGGTGGCCAAGCTCGAAGCCGGGATCGAGGTCGCCGATGTTGGCTGCGGCTACGGCCATTCGACGCTTCTGATGGCCGAGGCTTTTCCAAACTCGCGATTTTACGGCTTCGATACCCATGCCGGCTCGATCGACGAGGCACGGCACAGTGCCCGGCAGGCCGGGGTGGATGGGCATACCAGCTTCGTCATGGCTAACGCCATGGATTACCCCAAGCGCGATTACGGCCTGATCTGCTTTTTCGACTGTTTGCACGATATGGGAGATCCGATGGCCGCTGCGCGCTATGCTGCCGAGGCCCTGGATCGCGATGGCACCGTGATGCTGGTCGAGCCGTATGCCGAAGACCGGCTGGAAGATAATATCTCGCCGATCGCGCGCATCTACTATGCCGCCTCGACCACGCTGTGCTGTGCCCATGCGCTGTCCGAGCATGGGCCGACCGTGCTGGGCGCCCAGGCCGGCCAGGCGCGACTGGCCGAGATCTTTCGACAGGCCGGTTTTACGCGTTTTCGCCGGGCGGCCGAAACACCGTTCAACCTGATTCTGGAGGCTCGACTGTAGGATCTATTGCAGTACCGCGCTGGCATCCGCCTATCATGCGCTGCAAAGCATGGGGCCACAGCGGCGTGCCACACCCGAATGCGCCACACCACAGGGCGCCCAGAGGCTGGTCGCTGTGTATGGGCAGCCAACCCGAAGGGGCAAGCGCCGTCGTTATTTGTCACGAAGCGCCGGGCGCCGGTTCACAGGCAACCTCAAAAGCCCTAGGCGCGGTTTGCCAGGTCTGCTGACTACAGGCTCTGGAGTGTATAGCCGAGGCGCGATCGCGCCGGCGAGCGATCGCGCCCGGCAGTCGGCCATAGCTGCTTCAGCGGCGCAGGCTCGGGCCCAGCAGCTTTCGCGTATACAGGATGTATTTGAAGAAATGCGGTGGGCGCAGGCTTTGCAGGTGGTAATGCCAGGCTGCCCAGGGCTGTCCGCCCTGGGCGCGTCGCACGGCCATGCTGTGCAGCAGATTGGCCCGCTTCGTCGCGATCCGACGGCGCAGCGGCCGGTCCATCGTGATTTCGGCGCCGATGGTGTTCCAAAAGTGTATTTCGTTCTGCCGGCAGAGGTCGCTTTTCGAGGCTGAGCCTTCGGTATCGTGGCACAACGCCGAGGGGACGTCTCGGAACTGCAGACGCAGGCCGTGGCGGACCAGGCGCATCGCGATATGGGTCCATTCCTGGTTGAACTGGCCAACATCGATCAGGGCCGCAGTGACGGTCGCGGTTCGAAACACGGCCCGGCCAGGCGCCAGCCAGTTGTCGTCCAGCAGACTGTTCATCGGATCGGCCGCCTGGGCTTCGAGATCGGCGGTTTCGATCTGGATTACCCCGTCCGAGTGGCAATAGCGATTGGTGATCAGTACATCCCAGCGATCGGCGCTTGGGGTAGCCGGTATCAAGCCGTGAAGGGCATCGGGCAGGAGTTCATCGTCGTCGTCGAGCACCATGTAGAAAGGGGCTTCGACCCGCCGTACACCCTGAACCAGGGCATTCGCGGGATCCGGTGCGTCCATGACCCGCCAGACGATGCCGGCGCGGCGGAGCAGACGGGCCATGACGGCCGGGCTGCGTCGATCGCCGTTGACCATGACGATCGGCCGAGCCCAGACGCCGCGCTGGTCCTGGATCGTATCCAAGGCACGAAACAACGAAGCCGCGCGCTGATCGTCGGCCATGGTACGTACGACGATATCGACGCGGGGCCCGCCCGCCGGCGGCCGAATCGGGTTGGTCGTCATGGTAGGCGCTCGCTGCGCTGATACCTGTGTCCACTGTAGCGCCAATCGCATACGTATTCGATTCGCCGTGAGCTGCCTGCACGGCTCGATTTGAGCGCCCCGATACCGGCCGGCGCATTCCTGTTCGGCCAGGCGCTGGTTCGGCGACCCCGGCGACCATCGGTATTCCGGTAAGCGATTGCTTCTAAACCTGTTTTTCTAGGTGCCGTCCCGGTCTTTCGATACCACGCATTGCCGGGGGCCGACATAGCGGCTAGATTCTCGGATTGGGGGGCATCTGCAAGACCATGCTGGGCCGGGCGAGCCGGCCTGTCGTTTCCGGCGCGCTCACGATCTGTGTCTATGACTGAAATACCCGAGTTGCCCGCTGCGGTCGATGGCGAGCGCATTACGTTCGACAGCAACGGCTGGACGCTCAGCTATTATCTCGATATTAGGGCCGGCGTCGATGAAACGCCGTTGTTGCTGATCCATAGCATCAACGCGGCCGCTTCGGCGTACGAGGTCAAACCCATCTACGAGCATTATCAAGGGCGGCGCGCGATCGCAGCGATCGATTTGCCCGGCTATGGTTTCAGCGAACGCTGGTCGCGTCGTTATACGCCGCGCTTGATGACTGATGCCCTGCATGCCTGGGTAGAGCATATCGTCGAGCGGACCGGCCATCAGCGGGTCGATGCCTTGGCCTGCTCCGTGGCCTGTGAATATCTGGCCCGTGCGGCCAGCGAGCGACCGGACCGCTATCGCAGCCTCGCCCTGGTCAGTCCGGTCGGCGTTGAGCCGCTGCCGGCGTCGAGCCCTCAGGAGACGACCCGCGGCCGGCCTTGGCTGTATCAGGGCCTGTGCAGCTCGACTTCGATCTCTCGGACCTTGTTCAGGGCGTTGGCCAGCCGGCCCAGTATCCGCTATTTCCTGAAAAAGACCTGGGGTGGTTCGGATGTCGACAAGGGCTTGGTCGACTATGCCTATACCACGGCCCAACAGCCCGGCGCCCGACATGCGCCCTGGTCGTTTCTGTCGGGCTATCTACTCAGCTCGGATGCCGCGGATCTGTATCGGCGGCTGGGCCATCCCGTCTGGGTGGCCTATGGCAAACGCAGCGATTTCGCCGATCAGCACGCTCGTGATGTCATTGCCGATCAGCCCGATGCCCGTATCGTGGCCTTCGATGCCGGTGCTTTACCGCATTTCCAACGGCCAGCCGAATTTTTCTCGGCCTACGATGCCTTTCTGAATGGCCAGCTGGCCGACACTGTCGAGCCGGCTGCCGGGCCAGCCTCGGGTTCTGCCCTATAACCGGCATCGAACGAACAGGGCATGATCTGACCGATTGATCGGCCCGACGGCGGTTTCGGTTCCTGAGCACGGTTCGGGACGGGGCAGCCGTCCAGTGAGCCGCCGGGCTCTATGAATCGGAATGCGCTGTCTATGAGTGAACGTATCGACCGGCTGCGGGCTGCGACACGGTCATCGGCCTATTTGAACGGCGGGACGGTGGATCGATTGATCGCCGGCTTCATACATCCCGAGCGCGGCGTCGTCGTGACCGGTTTCTGGCGTAGCGGCACGACGTTTTTGCTGGAGCGCCTGACCCAGATGCTGCGTGGCAAGCCGTTGTTCGAGCCGTTCCAGCCTGAATTGCCGTCTTATCAGGCGATTGTCGACGCCGCCCGGCCGGCCGCGGTGGCATCGAAAGATTTCGACGCCTATTTCATGCCCTATGCCATGACCGATGCCATGGCGGGCTATATCGATCGGGTACTGCGCTATCGCATCGTCGATCAACGCATCCAGCGTTCGCGTACGAACCTAACCGCGCACGGCCGTCGACCGACCGGCGTGCCGGCGCTGGCCATGCAGCAATGGCTGGCCCTGCGGACCTCGGTGGTCGTAAAGTTCGTACGGGCGTCGCTGTTGATCCCTGCGCTACGGCGCTGTTTCGCTGGGCCGGTTTTTCATATTCGGCGCCAGCCTTATGGCGTGCTCGCGAGTTTCAAAACAGCCGACTGGTCGGCATTTCAGCCGGCGCGGATTTCACTGCGACGGCTATTGCTGGACATCGACGATGGCCGAGCTGCGTTCTTTGCGCCCTGGCAGCGGGTCATCGATGCTCTGGATCGTGGTGATGCGTGGCGGCGTTTGATGGGCTATTGGGCGCTGACCGAGCGATTCGTGGACGCCCACGCCGAGCACTACACGATCCTGTCCTACGAGGCGTTGGCGACCGGCGAACTGGATCTGGCGGACTGTCTGGCGCGCCAGGGGCTGTTCCCGAGTTCCTCGGCATCGGCATCGTTCAACAGCAGCACCACCTCGGCCCATCGTGCCCATCTGAGTGCTCGTGAACGGGCCGAAGGCTGGCGCGACGTACTCAGCCAGGCCGAAATCGATACCGTGGATGACGTGGTCGACCGCGTCTATTCGGTTTGATCGTGGCGTAGATGGCCATACATGGACGGACCGCCTACGGAGTTATCCCTATCGACCGACAACGCCGGTTGGCGTTTGCATGGTCGGAATTCGATAACCCCGACGAGGAGTTCGTCATGCAGATTCAAGATCGTCTCAAAACTCATTCCAACCCGGTCAGCTATAGCGAGCAGCTATCCGACTGCATCGCAGCCTGCTTGGAATGTGTCCAGTGCTGCTCGGTGTGTGCCGATGCCTGCCTGAATCACGACGGCATGGCGCAGTGTATTCGTACCGATCTGGACTGTGCCGATATCTGCAGTACCACGGTACGTGTGCTGTCGCGTCAGACCCACATCGACCGGTCGGCTGCAGCGACGCTGGTCAAGGCCTGCCGGGATGCCTGCCAGACCTGTGCCCGCGACTGTGAATCGCATCGCGATCATCATAAGCACTGCGCTGAATGCGCCGATTCCTGCAATCGCTGCGCAAAAGCCTGCGATGAATTGCTCGGTCATCTGGAAGGATAATCCGAGCCGGACGAATCTTGACGATGCGTCCGCAAACCGCTGCCGGATTCGGTAGCGGTTTTTTTAAGCCTGGTTCGGCGGGCGAGGCACTCAACACCCCGGGTGCGATCCAGGCCGCGAAGCCGGTCGAGCCACGCCAAGGTCGACACGCGCTAAGGGCGTCGATCTTCGAGCACAGGTTCGGGCAATGGCCTACCTCAGGCCTTGGATGCGCTGCGAGGGCAACTCGCTTTCCGAAGCCGAGATAAAAAAAGAGCGCCTCCGGAATACGGAGCCGCTCTTTCTGAGGCAGAAATCGAGCCTTAGGCTCGTGTTCCGCAGCTGCTTACACGGCCGAGCCGTTCTGCTTGCGACGGAAGCCAAGGCCGCCCATCACGAGCGCCAGACCCAGGCCGAACATACCGAACTGCGACGGCTCCGGCACATCCGTGCTGGACTGGACCGTGGTGTCGGCGTTCTGCAGCTGGTCGCTGCTGAAGCTACCGTCGTCGCCGAAGCTGGCGCTGCCCATGGCGATCACGGTGTTCGTGAAATCGAAGCTGGTGTCGGCCGACAGACCGAAGTAGGTGGCCAGATCAGCGTTGAAGTCGTCCGTGCCGGTCAGCGAGGCGCTCAGGTTGCTCTCGCCGTTGCCGATGACAAACTGCGAGGCGTTGTCGGCGTTGCCGTCGAAGGTGCCGGTGAACAAGGTGTCGTTGGCGATCAGGTTGCCTTCGGAATCGACCGCTTCACCCGACAGGGTCAGGTTGCCACCACCAGCGAAGCTCCATACACCCGTTTCGCTACCTTCGCTAAGGTTGCGGCCGGTCTCGAAATCGATGGAGCAGCCGATGCAGGACAGCGTGTCCTGGGCGCCTTCGGGTAGAACGGCGTTGTTGAGGCTGATCTGGTCGAAGGAGATCCCCGAACCGGTCAAGGCGCCGCCGTTGCCGTCATAGCTCACCGTGCCGGTCGGCGACTGAGCGTTCGCCTGGTCGAAATTGACCACGGCGGCCGAGGCAGAAAAGCTCAGGCCAAGCGCGAGGGCAGCGGCGGAAGTAGCGGCAAAGTGCTTGAAGTACATGAAATATCCTTAGTAACTGAAGTCGTGGCAGGCCGACCGCGCACAAACCGGACGTGATCGATCTACTGCCCTGACTAGGGCAAGAAGCGTTCCCAATCTGAGAATTTCTTGAAAAAAATTTATAAACATATGTTTCTTTTGAGAATTTTTTAAATTTTTCGATCAAACGTTTTATGCGCTCATAACCGCTTTGTAAGATCATTCGACGGAAATCGCTGTCTTCGGCTGGCCGGAACCGATTTGTCGTCAGTTCGACCGACGGTGGCGCGCATAAATACCGTCATGACAGCCTTTCAAGGCGGGTTGGCGATGCCCGAGCCTATGCTTACTCGGTTGAGCATTGAGGATTTTGAAGTGGTCGATGCCCGCGGATTTTCAGGCGCACAGGCGATTGCATCGCCGCTCTGCCGCCTGCGAGCTGGCTCAGGTCTTTTTGTTGGAGCGACAGCGCCTGCTGTTTCCCATAGCGCGCTGCGTTTTACTGACTCAAAGCCAATCCGCTGGCTATGCCGTTGCCCCAGGCCAGGCCGCTCCGCCGATATCGGCTGTTCATGTAAGACATACGCTCGTACGTATCGAGCACTCGATGCTGCAGGCAATTGCTACGCACGCCGCGGCATCGTCCTAGCGCTGTTGCGATGTCGTGGTCTGCTGGCGGTTGGGAATGCGCTGCCGGCAGTGCGACGACGTTCATACCGCTGGCGAGCTGGCGCCGATGGCGGCCGCCGAGAGGCCGAACCGCGAATCAATGGTGTCCGCGAAAAAAGACCTTGTGGGCCACCGTCCGAAGCGCCATGCACGCGAACCGCGATGAGTTTTTAAGTGCGATATCGCGGTCCCGGGCGATGACGAACCGGAGCAAGGCATCGCCGTGGCCTAGCCGCCTAGCGCGCGAGCTCGCGTGGCCTGTGCGCCGATGCGTCAGCGTATTGGGCAGCGCCCATGTGGTATGTCAGCGAGGGCGTTTGGCATGCCCGGCAAGGGTTCGGTAGCCGCCAGCCAAGACCGGTCTTGGCACGCGATGTTGAATGCGGCGGTCGAGTTGTATGGTCTATGCATGCTTTCATACAACGGGTAATCGTCCGATTCGCTCTCGACGTTGCAGCCTGGGTGGGCCAAGGGCGCGATGGTTGGGTCGAATACGGCGGCTGGTTTAATACGAAGCAAGATACGAGATGCCGATAAATCACCCCGGCCCGGGGCCGCGCAATACGCTGCAGCAGCGCCTACGCCACCGCTACTACGTTCGGCGTACCGACCGACAGGATCGAAAGTGCCGAAGCTGGATCGGACTGGATACGTTCGTGGACGACTGGCAACACGCGATGGGCCTGCCGCGACCGCGCTCTGTGGCTGCCTCGAACCGTACTCTGTGGTTACTGTGGTCCCAGGGGGAAAAACAGGCGCCGCCGCTCGTACGCTACTGCATCGAGAGCTGGCGTCGAATGAACCCCGGCTGGACGGTACGCGTGCTCGATGGCGACGCATTGGCAACCTGGACGAACCTGCCTCGGCTGCCTTCGCATGTGGCGACCCGGCATATCGCCAATATCGGGCGGCTGGCGCTGCTTCGACGCTACGGTGGCGTTTGGGCAGATGCGACCAGCCTTGCGCTTAAGCCCTTGGACTTATGGCTGGGGGCAGTCAAACCGACAGGCTTTTTTGCCTTTCGTTGGCCGCAGCCGCTACGCGAACTGGCCAATTGGTTCATTGCAGCCGATGCCGGTCATCCGCTCGTCGAGGCCTGGCTGCGCTGGAGCGTGATTTATCTGCGATCGCGATGGCGGCCAGCGTCGTATTTCTGGTCGCATTTCACGTTCAATTGGCTGGTACGCCACAGTACAAGGCTACGCTTGGCTTGGGACAACGTACCGGCTGTGAGTGCGCGCGGCCCGCATGTCATGCAGCGTATCCTCGATGGCCATGTCTCTGGGCCCGATCTGCCCTCGGCAGAGGCGCTGGCCACATTACCGCTGTTCAAGATGAACTGGAAAAAAGGCTATGCCGTCGACCAGATTCGCGACCAGCTCGCACGGTTCGGTTTGCCGGATCCAGCGCCAACGCTCTAGGGCGTGTTGAAGCATCGCCCGAGCGTCGTGTTGCCGCCCCAAATCGTGGCTGGCGAGGCGCGAGCCGCCGGTTCTGGGCGTGCCAGGATCAAGGCTCATCACGCGGCCCGACGCGATTTAGGGCCCCCTTCGAAACAACGGCTGTTAGGCTGCACTCGCGGCGCCTTGGCTGGCAGCCCAATAGCCTGGGGCACGGACTCGCACGACGCCTCAACACGCCTTAGGGCCCGCCCGTGCCCCTAAGGCGGCCATCCGACGTTATCGTTCGCTCACTTGGCCATGCCACGCTCACGATGGCCTGGCTTGCCACTTCAGGAGCGCGGGGGCAGCGAGGGTGGTCATGACGACATGTTCTAGCGTGGGTCGACCTCGCATGCCACCACTCGGCGCACTGCGCGCCGGTATGTCGGGCGCTGCCGAAACCAGGGCCTGGGACCAAACATAGCCTTGGGCGTGCCGCGGCTGAGCACTCGTCGTTACTCGACCTCATAGCCGAGCAAGGCCAGGCCTTCGCGAAGATACTCGGCGATTTGCGGGTTGCCGAGGAGGTAGTCGGCCGTGCGTCGATTCCAGGCCTCGGCGGCCTGTTCGAGCATGCTATCCCACTGATCGATTTCGAAATCGCCGCGGCCGAGCCAGTATAGGGTCACGAGCTGTTGTTGCTGCCCGGGTTCCAAATCCTCGATCAGATAGGAGAATTCGCGGCGAATCGGATCGACATGGTCGGCCGGCTCGGCATCCGTGTCGGCATAGTCGTCGTCCGGTGCGCCGTTATAGCTTGGCAGGCTGTCCTGATTATGAAATTCACGGGCGAGTTCGATCAGGGCGACCACGGTGTCCGGATTGATATCGAAATTCATGTTCGTTGCCGCCATGCCGGGGGTCTGGCGACGGAGTCGCAGCCACGCCACGTCTATGAATCTGGGCCCCCGATCGCCGAGGGCTATTGATTCTGATCAAGGTCTTGAACGACAGGCAGCGGCTAACGTGGATCAAGGCCCGGGCACCATCCGCGGCCATGAGGTTGCATGAACGGGCCGGAAACCGCCGGCCTTTGATACATGGGGTGGCCGATGCGCGATGCCCATCTATTGAGTTCGGCTGGGTCATACGATCGTCGCTACGCCGCGATAATCGGGTCTTGGCAAACCGGGCGCTGCGGCAGCGTATCGTGAACCCGCACCGATCTGGCTTCGTGCTTGCCGACAGTCTGCTGCTGACCGATTTTTACGAACTCAGCATGCTGGAAGCCTATGCTGCCTACGCCATGACCGACACGGCGGTGTTCGAGCTATTCGTACGTCATCTGCCGCAGGAACGCGGTTTTTTAATGGCAGCCGGCTTGGCACAGCTGGTCGAATTTCTCGAGCGGCTGTGTTTTACGGCCGATGAGCTGGCCTGGCTGGAGGCCCGTGGAGCGCTGTCGCGCAGCAGTATCGAGCGGTTGGCGGCGCTGCGCTTCGACGGCGACGTGGATGCGATGCTCGAGGGGACAGTGTTTTTCGCCGACGAGCCGATCGTACGCGTGACTGCGGCGTTGCCGGTGGCCCAACTGATCGAGGCACGGCTGATCAACCTGATCCATTTTCAGACCGTGATCGCCTCCAAAGCGGCACGTATGGTCCTGGCGGCCCCGGGACGCCAGCTGGTCGATTTCGGTCTGCGCCGGGCCCACGGCGCCGAAGCTGGGGTGCTGGCGGCTCGGGCCAGTTATCTGGCCGGTTTCGATGCCACGGCCACGGTACTGGCCGGGCAGGCGTTCGGCATGCCCATTGTCGGCACCATGGCGCATTCGTTCATTCAGGCCCACGACGACGAGCGGAGTGCTTTCGAACGCTTTGCCCGGGTACGGCCGCAGTCGTTGACGCTGCTTATCGACACCTACGATACCGAGCGTGGGGCTGCGATCGTGGCCGATCTCGCGCCGCGTCTGGCGGCCGACGGGATCGCCGTGCAGGCAGTACGCCTGGATAGCGGCGATCTGGCGGTGCATGCACGACGCGTGCGGGCGATTCTGGATGCCGCCGGGCAGCATGATATCCGGATCGTGGCCAGCGGCGGGCTGGATGAATATCGCCTGGCCGAACTATGTGCTGCTGGGGCGCCCATTGATGGCTTCGGTATCGGCACTCGCTTGACCACCTCGGCGGATGCGCCGGCGCTGGACTGTGCCTACAAGCTGCAGGCCTATGCCGGCCGGCCGCGGCGCAAGCTCAGCGAAGGCAAGGCGAACTGGCCGGGCGCCAAGCAGGTCTATCGACGCTATACCGCCGACGGCACCATCGCTGGCGACCGGCTTGTGCTGATCGATGATGACGAACCCGGCGAGCCGTTGCTGCAGCCGGTAATGCGCAACGGACAGCGTGTTGCGGCGACTGATGATCTGGGTGCCGCGCGCCGTCGGGCGGCCGAGCATCTGGCGCGGCTGCCCGAGCCATTACGCCAACGGCAGCCCGGGGCGAGTGTAGATGTCGAGATCGGTGAGCGGCTGCGGGCGTTGGCGACTGAGCTGGATGCCCAGCACCGCTAGCGATCGGGCCGGCATGGGCCGTTGGCGCCGATTGCAGCAGCGAACCGCCGGTGGGTTGATCGCAGTCAAGCCGGAGACGGCGTCAAACGACGAGCGTGGAGGCTGTATCGATCGAGCGAGATAGCCATGGCGCAGCGACGATCCAGACCAGCGGCCAACGCTTCGCCGGGCCCGGCCGGCGCCCGACGCGCTGCCGGCCAAGCGAAGTCCGAGATGCCGGCGGTCTCTACGACCGACAAACTGGCTTTTCTCCGCCAGCTCGAGCCCGGCAGCGAGCTGCGCGAGACCCATATGTCCTGGGTGGTGCTCGGCCCTCATCGCGTATTGAAGATGAAAAAGCCAGTGCGCTACAGCTTTCTCGATTTTTCCACGCTGGCGGCCCGCGAGCACTTCTGCCACCAGGAAGTACATCTCAATCGGCGGCTGGCCGCAGGCGTCTATCTTGGCGTGCGGGCGGTGGTGCGCAGCGGCAACGGCGCCCTCGGACTGGCGCCGGCCAGCGATTCGCACGACCGTGCAGTGGAATGGCTGGTCGAAATGCAGCGTCTGCCGGAAAGCGCCATGTTGGATACCGCCTTGGCCGATGATCGGGTGACGCCGGCACAGATCGAGGCCGTCGCCGCGCGGCTGGCCCGGTTCTATCGTAGCGCCACGGCTGTGGATATCTCACCCTCAGCGTATATCGACCGGCTGCAGGAGCAGCTGGTACGGGTCGGTATTATCCTCACCGCCCGTGATTATATGCTCGACCACGGCCGTGATATTCGCGTACTGGAGGCCGCCCGACAGCGGATCGAGGCCCTGGATCGCGTGCTGCGCGAGCGCGTGGCGGCCGGCCGGATCGTCGACGGTCACGGCGATCTGCGGCCCGAGCATATCTGTCTGATTCGGCCGCCGGCGATCATCGATTGCCTGGAATTCAATGCCGGGTTGCGCGCGGTCGATCCCTACGAAGAAGTGGCCGCGCTGGATATGGAATGCCGTTGTCTGGATGCCCCCTGGATCGGGCCGATCCTGTTTCGTAGATTGCGACAGCATTTCGGTCATACGCCGCCAGCCGCGCTGATCGAGTGCCATGTCGCCCTGAGAGCGCTGACCCGTGCCCGGCTGGCCCTGACCCATCTGCTCGAGCCCAAGCCGCGCACGCCTGAACTGTGGCAGCCTCTGGCGCGGCGCTATCTCGCGGTGGCCGAGGCGGCCCTTATGGCTGGAACAGAGCACTGATCGAGCCGCCGTCGTGCAGTCGCTGCAGGGCTCGGGCAAACAACGGCGCGGCCGATACCGTGGCGATCCGCGTCGGTACGAGATCCGAGGCCAGCCGGAACGGGGCCACGCTGTCGGTGACGAAGGTCCGGGTCAACGCTGGATCGGCCAGCACCTGCGAGGCTTCGTCGCTGAACAGGCCGTGCGCGGCCAGGGCATAGACGGCATTGGCGCCGGCCGCATGGCAGGCCGCGGCTGCCCGGGCCATGGTGGTGCCGCTGCCGATCAGATCGTCGAGGATCAGTACGCTGCGCCGGGCCACCTCGCCGACCAGGCGCTGGCCACTGACCACGCCGCGCGCTCGACGCTTATCCATGAATGCAGCATCTACCGCACTGCCGGTGACGGTTTCGAGATACTCGCGGAACAGCTGGGCCCGCTTGATACCGCCCGGATCGGGCGACGCCACTACCAGCGGGCCGTCGGCAGCCAGCGCTTTCGCAATCGGTGCGAACAGCGGCCGGGTATCGAGATGGACGGTCTGGCAACGAAACGCGTTTTCGAAGGCCGCTAGATTATGTGCTTCGAGCGTGACAATGCGATCGATGCCGACCGCTTCGAACAGCTGGGCGATATAGCGCGTAGTCACCGGGTCGCGGGGCTGGGTACGGCGGTCCTTACGGCCATAGGCGAGATAGGGCACCACGGCCGTCACCCGGGCGGCGCCGTGATCGGCCATCGTGGCCGCAAAGAACAACAGTCGGCAGAGCTTGTCGTTACAGCTTTGGTCGGGCTCGCCGTATAGGCCATGGACGATGTAGACATCCGCGCCGCGCACGCTGACCAGCGGACGGGCCTTGTGTTCGCCGCCGTCGAACTCGCGTTCCTCGTGCGCCGACAACGCAATACCCAGGGTCTGGGCGATGGCGGTCGCAAAGTCGTGGCTGGCGCCGAGGCCGAACAATTGCATGGCTCAGCCCGGCGTATCGCCACTGGTCAACACAAGGCGCTGGTCGCGCTGGATGAGTCGCGCACCGAAGTGGGCGCATTCCCGGTCCAGATGGCGTCGCAGCCATTCGGCCTCGTCAGCGCTTGCGGCCTGCAGTCGGAATCGATGGATACGAAACGGCCAGGCGCTGATGTCGGCCGGGCGGGCTGCGTCAGCGGCGATGCTGAGGCGATACAGCAAGACCAGATCAGGCCGGTAGGCCTGGTGGCCTTCGAGGCCTTCATAGTCGTTGATCAGATCGCCGCAGCCGTACAGGATCGCCCGGCCCTGGTAGCGCTCGATGGCCTTGGGATGATGCGAGGAGTGGCCGCAGACGACCTGTACACCGGCCCGCTCGATCAGGGCATGGGCGAATCGGCGCTGGGTTTCGGTGACTTTGTAGCCCCAGTTCGGCCCCCAATGGACGCAGACCACGATCAGGTCGCCGGGCGTGCTCCAGCGCTTGATATGCGCGATATAGTTGGTCGTGCGCTCGGGCGACAGATCAGCCAGCCAGGCGATGCCGGGCTGGTTGGCGCCGGCGGCCCAGGACGATCGTACGCCGCTGGTCGGTAGTGCCAGGGAAAATACCCGAACCCGGGCCCGGCCGGGCACCGACAGGGTCGCCGGCGCCATGGCCTCGCTCAGGCTGCGGCCGGCTCCGGCCGTGGCCACGCCGGCCTCGGCACAGTGATCCAGCGTCTCCAAAAGTCCGTCCATGCCCCAATCGAGTACGTGGTTGTTGGCCAGCACGCAGCAGTCGACGCCGAGCGCCGACAGCGTGCCGATATTGGCGGGGTGCATCCGGTAATTGACGTGTTTGTGGGCCGGCCGGTCGGCGACTGTGATCGCGGTCTCCAGATTGACAATGCACAGATCCGGCGGCGCCTGCGCCAGGCATGGCAAGGCATCGCCCCAGACATAATCCGGGGCCACCGGATAGGTAAAGGCGCCGCTGGCGCGCTCGGCCAGGGCGAGATAATGCAGAGCCGAACGCGCATGCGGTTCGTCGAGGACCGGGCTGTTGTGGGTGGCAAAAATCTGATCGATGCCGCGACCCAGCATCACGTCGCCGGCCAGAACCAGTTGGATGTCGTCGGCCGAAGCCGGGGCGCCGGAATCACTCATAGGCATCACCACCGTCATCGAAACCGGTTGATTGCGGCCGTTGTATCGAGCCTGCCGCGGGCCGGGCCGGCAGACGTTGATCGCGGTCAATCGCCGGCGCCCGGCGGGCCAGCGGGCGGGCCTGGGTCAGTTTGACCGGCGTCAACCCGCTGCCTTGAGTCTGCGGCCTAGAGTGACGACATAGCGCGTGATCGATCGTCGTTGGCCGACGGCCGCGGCGGTTATCGACCTGGGGCGAAATCGTCATGTTGCAGCCTGTCAGCTTCGCCATTCGCTTGTACACGGCCGTCTGCGGCGCGTTGCTGTGCCCGTGGTGGGCCGCGGGTCCGTCGGGGCGATGAGCCATGCACGGCGGACGAGCCAATACGGCCGAGCGGTCGGCCCGCCGGGGGCGGGTGATCGCCGTGCATGCCAGCGTGGTCGACGTCAGTTTCGACAGCGATCCGCCGCCGGTCTATACCGTGCTCCAGGCCGGCCTGGACGGCGGTATCGTGATCGAGGTGCTGGCTCAGCTCGACGAGCAGATCGTGCGCGGCATCGCTTTGACGCCGACCCAAGGCCTGGCGCGCGGCGCACCGGTGGTCGACAGCGGCCGGCCGTTGCAGGTGCCGGTCGGCGAGGCGGTGCTGTCGCGCATGCTGGATGTGTTCGGCCACGCAATCGACGATGGGCCGGCCTTGCAGAACGTGGCCTGGCATAGCCTGCATCGATCGCCGCCGCGGCTGGCCGAGCGGGTCAGCCAGGCCGAGGTGTTCGCCACCGGCATCAAGGCGATCGACGTGCTGGCGCCGCTGGAACGGGGCGGCAAGGCCGGGCTGTTCGGCGGCGCCGGGGTGGGCAAGACCGTGCTGCTCACCGAGATTATCCACAACATGCTCGGCCGGGACCGCGGGGTGAGTCTGTTCTGCGGGATCGGCGAGCGTTGTCGCGAAGGCGAGGAATTGTATCGGGCGATGCAGGCTGCGGGTGTGCTGGCGGATATGGTCATGATCTTTGGCCAGATGAACGAGCCGCCCGGCAGTCGGTTCCGGGTCGGTCATGCTGCACTGAGCATCGCCGAGTATTTCCGCGATACCGGCAAACGCGACGTACTGCTGCTGATCGATAATATCTTTCGCTTTATCCAGGCCGGCATGGAGGTCTCCGGCCTGCTGGGCCAGATGCCGTCGCGGCTCGGCTACCAGCCGACCCTGGGCACCGAACTGGCCGCACTCGAAGAACGCATCGCCAATACCCAGCGCGGTGCCATCACCTCGATCCAGGCGGTTTATGTGCCGGCCGACGATCTGACCGATCCGGCCGTGGTGCATGTGTTTTCGCATCTGTCGGCCTCGATCGTGTTATCGCGCCGGCGGGCCAGTGAAGGCTTGTATCCGGCAATCGATCTGCTGCAGTCGAGTTCGAGCCTGGCTATGCCCGGCATCGTCGGTCGCCGGCACTATGCGATCGCTCGTGAGGTTCGGCGTGTGCTTGCCCAATATGAAGAATTGAAGGACGTGATCGCGATGCTCGGCGTCGAGCAGCTGTCGATCGAGGACCGTCGGCGGGTCGGGCGTGCCCGGCGTCTAGAACGGTTTCTGACCCAGCCGTTTTCGACCACCGAAGCTTTTAGCGGTCTGGCTGGCCGCCAGGTGATACTGGCCGATGCCCTGGCCGGCTGCGAACGGATCCTGCGCGATGAATTCGCCGATATACCGGAACAGGCGCTGTACATGATCGGCGCGATCGACGAAGCCGGCCGCAGTCAGCCGGCCGCCGTGGAGGCCGCCCATGCATCTTAGGATCCTGCTGCCGTTCGCGGTCTTCGTCGATCGCCAGCATGTACAGCGTATCGTGGTGGCCACGACCGCAGGCGCCTACGGCTTCTGGCCGCATCGGCTGGACTGCGTGGCGGCACTGGTGCCCGGCATTCTGACCTATGCGAGCGAGGCCGATGGCGAGGTGCCTATCGCGGTCGACGAGGGCGCGCTGGTCAAAACCGGGCCTGAGGTTTGGGTCTCGGTACGGCGCGCGGTCGGCGGGGTCGCGCTGGAGGCGCTGCAGGCCGCCGTCGAACAACAGTTTCTGCAGCTCGACGAACAACAGCGCGCTGCCCGCGCGGCCATGGCGCGCATGGAAGCCGGATTGGTACGCCGGATCGCGGAGTTCGACCGTGGCCGATGAGCGACGGCCACCACCCGAGACCGATCGCGGCGAGCGGTTGGCCCACGAGATCGGAAGCCGGGCCCGCCGTCGGCGCCGCGGGCAACGAGGCCGGTCGAGCCTCTGGTACGGGCTGGCGCTGTCGGGGGTGATTGGCTGGTCGGTAGCGGTGCCGACGCTGGCTGGTGCGCTGCTCGGCGTCTGGCTGGATCGCCGCGATCCGCCCGGCCATGGCTGGACACTCGCCCTGCTGGTGGCCGGGCTCGTGCTCGGCTGTGCTCAGGCCGGCTACTGGGTCGTGCGCGAACGCCAGCGCATGGATGCAGAGGATCGCGACCATGACTGACCCATTCGGCTTGGTGATCGCAGCGCTGGCGGGGGCCGTGATCGGCGCGTTGTTCTTCGCCGCCCTGTGGCTGAGCCTGCATGTGGCCGCTGTGCGGGCCTACGGCGCATTCTGGCTGCCGATCTGTGCGCTGCTGCGTATCGCGGTAACCCTGGCGGGTTTCTACTGGGTCGCCGCAGGCGACTGGCAGCGGCTGCTGGCCTGCGTCGCCGGTTTTATGCTGGCCCGGGTAGTCGCGACCCGGCTGGCCCGGCCCTCGAGGCGTCCGGCATGAACATCAGCCCCGATCAGGTCGTCTTCTGGCGCTATGGCTGGGTCGAGCTTAACGAAACGATCGTGACCACCTGGGCATTGATGGTGGTGTTGGCGCTCGGCGCCCGGCTGATCACCCGCCGACTGGTGGTCGACGGCCCGGTGTCGCGCTGGCAGGCCGCGCTAGAGTTGATCGTGACCACGCTGATCGCCCAGATCGAGGAGATCGGGCTGCCCGGAGCGCGCCGCTATCTGCCGTTCATCGGCAGCCTGTTTCTGTTTCTGGCCGCGGCCAGCCTGGCGACCCTGCTGCCCGGCTACGAACCGCCGACCGGGTCGCTGTCGACCACCGCGGCCCTGGCGTTCTGTGTGTTCATCGCCGTGCCCTTGTTCGGCATCCGCCAGCGCGGTCTGGGCGCCTATCTTCGATCGTATCTGCAGCCAACGCCGATTATGCTGCCGTTCAACCTGATCAGCGAAGTCTCGCGCACCCTGGCGCTGGCCGTGCGGCTGTTCGGCAATATGATGAGTGGGGCGATGATCCTGGCGATCCTGCTGAGCGTAACGCCGCTGCTGTTTCCTATCGTGATGAACGCGATCGGCCTACTGACTGGCCTGGTCCAGGCCTATATCTTCAGCGTACTGGCCGCGGTCTATATCGCAGCCACTGCGACTGTACAGCGCGCGCCGCCACCCCCGGCCTGAGCCGGTCGATCGCCATGGACAGCACCGTGTTGATTGCCATTGCTTCGATCGTCGCTGCCGGCCTGACGACCGGTTTTGGCTGCCTAGGGCCGGCGCTGGCCGAAGGCCGGGCTGTAGCCGGCGCCATGGCGGCCCTGGCCCAACAGCCGGATGCGGCCTCGACTATTACCCGTACGCTATTCGTCGGCCTGGCGATGATCGAGTCGACCGCGATCTACTGTTTCGTGATTTCGATGATCCTGATTTTTGCCAACCCGTTCTGGAACCATGTCGCCGCGGCGACGACCGGTTAGCCGGTGCCATGCTGTTCAACGGCTTCACCATGGCGGCCCAGATCATCAATTTTCTGGTGCTGATCTGGTTGCTGAAACGGTTTTTGTATCAGCCGATCCTCGCGGCCATCGATGCCCGCGAACAACGGATTGCGTCCGAACTGGCCGAGGCTGCGGCCCAGGATGCAGCGGCCGAAGATAAGCGCCGCGTTTTTGAGGCTCGTAGCGCCGAGCTGGCTGAACGCCGGGCTGATATGCTCGTCGAAGCCAGTGCGGCGGCGGCGGCCGAACGTGATCGCCTGCTGTCCGAGGCCCGTGCCGAGGTGGTCGCCGAGCGCGCGCGTCGCCAGGCGAGCCTGCGCGACGAATGGCAGCGAACGCAGGCTGCGCTGGGTGCCCGGCTTGGCGAGGAAGCGTTGGCGATCGTGCGTCGGGTGCTGGCCGATCTCGGCGATGCCGAACTCGAAAGCTGTATCGTGCGTGGCTTATGTCGTCGGCTGCGCCAGGCCGATGCATCGGCCCGGGCCGTGTTCTGCCAAGCCCTAGTCGACGACGGCGGGCGGGCACGGCTGCGCAGCGCGTTCGAGTTGGATCCGGCCGACCGGCACGCCGTTCAGCACGCTTTGGAGGCCTGTATCGATGCCCCGGTGGTGTTGACGTGCGAACGGGCTCCCGAGCTCATAGCAGGCATTGAACTGGATGCCGGTGGCCAGCGTCTGGCCTGGCATATCGCGGATTATCTCGATGTCTTCGAGCAGCATATCGATGACGTGCTCAAGGCCGCCGCCACGACGGGCACGGATTAGCCGGAGCGGCTGATGGCCGATATGCAGACTGTATTCGACGCCACCCTCGAGCGACTGCGAAGCGCCCGTGAGGCGTTCGTCCCGGCGCTTTGGGTTCGCGAAATCGGCCGCGTGGTTCGTGTATCCAACGGCATCGCCGCCGTAGCCGGGTTGCCCGGAGTTGGCTTCGAAGAACGGGTGGCATTTCCGAACGGATTATTCGGTATCGCCTTCGATCTCGGCGCCGAGGAGATCGGCGTGGTGGTGTTGGGCGATGCGCGTGATCTGGCAGCGGGCGATCCGGCGGCCCGTACCGGCCGCGTGGTCGATGTGCCGATCGGCGATGGGCTGCTCGGGCGGGTGGTCAACGCGCTCGGTGAACCCGTGGACGATCACGGGCCGTTGGCGGGCATGGGGCGCGCACCGATCGAGCGCCCGGCGCCGGGCATCATGCAGCGGGCGCCGGTCAATCAGGCGCTGCAGACCGGGCTCAAGGCGATCGATGCGCTGATCCCGATCGGGCGTGGCCAGCGTGAGTTGATTCTCGGCGATCGCCAGACCGGCAAGACCGCGATCGCGGTCGATACCATCCTCAACCAACGCGGCCAGAACGTGGTCTGCGTCTACTGCGCGATCGGCCAGCGGGCATCCTCGGTGGCCCGGGTGCTGGCGACCCTGGCCGAGTACGGCGCCATGCCCGGCTGCATCGTTATGGTCACCGAGGGCAGCGAAGCACCCGGCGTGGCTTATATCGCGCCCTATGCAGCGACCCGAATCGCCGAAGACTTCATGGATCGCGGCCGCGACGTGCTGATCGTCTACGACGATCTCACCCAGCATGCCCGAGCCTATCGAGCGCTGTCGCTGCTGCTGCGCCGGCCACCCGGGCGCGAAGCGTTTCCCGGCGATATCTTTTATCTGCATGCCCGCCTGCTGGAGCGGGCGACCCATCTCGATGCGGGGCGTGGCGGTGGCTCGTTGACTGCATTGCCGATCGTCGAGACCAGTGCCCAGGATATTTCGGCCTATATACCGACCAACCTAATCTCGATCACCGACGGCCAGATCTACCTGTCGCCGCGGCTGTTCGAGCTCGGGGTGCTACCGGCGATCGACATCGGCCTGTCGGTCTCACGGGTTGGTGGCGCGGCCCAGCCGGCGGCCTATCGCAGCGTGGCCAGCCACTTGAAGCTGGCCTATGCCCAGTTCGAGGAGCTGGAAAGCTTTGCGCGCTTCGGTACCCGGCTAGATGCGGCCTCGCGTCGTACCATCGAGCATGGCCGTCGTATTCGGGCTTGTCTCGGCCAGCCGGCCGGAGCGCCGGTGGCTCTGGTCGAACAGATTGCGGTGCTATTGGCGCTGGTCGAAGGGTTGTTCGACGAGGTCGCTCTGGAGGCCATGGCGGCGGCCGAGGGCGCGGTGCGCGACAGCGTCGCGAACCTGGCGCCAGGCGTGGGCGCGCGTTTGGCGCTGGCTGAGGAGCTGGCCGCCGCCGATCGGGCTGCGATCCTTGCCCAGGCGCGCCAGGCCCTGGCAGGCCACCGTGCAGTGAGCCTTGCACCATGACCACCGGCGCCGAAGCTCTGCGTCGCAGGCTGGCCGATGCACAGGAGTTGGCTGCGGTGGTTCGCGCGATGAAGGCCCTGGCGGCCGGCAGTGTCGGTCAGTACGAACAGGCGGTTCGGGCGCTTGGCGACTATGAACAGACCCTCGAACGGGCGCTGGCCGCCCGGCTGCGCCAGGCGCCCCCGGCTTCGGTTGGCCGCACGCATGCGGCCGCTGCGAGCGGCGCGATCGTATTCGGCTCCGATCAAGGGCTGGTCGGGCGTTTCAACGAAGCCCTCATGATGCCCGTAGCGGCCTGTGTTCCGAGCGAGCCGGGCGGGCCTGTCTGGGCGATCGGTGAGCGCGTGTATGCGTTGCTGGTCGCGGCCGGTTATCCGCAGGCGCGCCTGTTGTGGGTGCCGACCACGGTGCAGGCGATCACCCCGCTGGTCGATCGCCTGCTGGTCGAGGTAGAAGCCGCCCGGGAACGCGGCGACGTGCACGCCGTGCATATCGTCTACAACCGCCAGACGGCGAGTGCGACCCATGCTGGCCAGACCCGGCGTCTATTGCCATTGGACGAGATCTGGCGGGCACGGCTGGTCGAGGTGCCCTGGCCGACGCACACCCCGCCGCAGGTCATCGATGCCCTGCCGGGCATGTTGTCGACGCTGATTCGGGCCTATCTGTTCGCGGTGCTGTTCCGGGCCTGTGCCGAATCATTGGCCAGCGAGCACGCCAGCCGGCTGGCGGCCATGCAACGCGCTGAACGCAATATCGACGAGCGTCTCGAGAGCCTGCATCGCCAGGCCCAGACGATGCGCCAGACCGCGATCGACGAGGAACTGTTCGATCTGATCGCAGGCAGCGAGGCGCTGATGCGGCGCGGCCCTGATGGCCGATAACGCCGCCTCAATCGAGCCGGGTGCGTACGACGACCACGGCCATGCCGAGCGTGACGAGCGCGATGACCGCCATCGGCCAGGCATGGGCGAACAGCAGGCCCGGCGGTATCGCCTTGACGAAGCAGCCCTCGGCGATGATCAGGAAATGCGTCAGCGGCACCGCCTGGGCGAGCCATTGCAGCAGGGTCGGCATGTTTTCTACCGGCGTGGCGAAGCCGGACAGGATCACCGTGGGCACTGCTACCGCGAAGGCGCCGAGGATCGCCTGCTGTTGGGTCGCCGAGACTGCCGAAATGGTCAGCCCGATGCCGATGATCGACAGCACGAACAACAACAGGCTGGCCAGCAGTAACAAAAACGAGCCGCGAAACGGGATGCCGAAAATGCATACGCCGGCGCCGATCATGACCAGCCCGAGTGCAGTGGCGATCACCAGCGCCGGTACGGATTTGGCCACGATGATTTCGGTGGGCGTGGTCGGCGAGACCCGCAGCTGGTCGAAGGTGCCGAGCTCGCGTTCGCGGGCGATCGATAGCGCGGTCACGATCAGGGCAATCAGCGTGGTCAGAATGCCCGACAGCCCGGGCACGATATACCAGCGATAGATCAGGTTCGGATTGAACCAGTGGCGTACCACGGTTGAATCGCGGGCAGCGGAATTGTTCGCGAGGCGCGTCGGCGTGAGCGTGGCCCCGACCCGGGCTGCGATCTCGTCGAGATAGCCGAGCGTGATCTGGGCGGCATTGGCCCGCCGGCCGTCGAGAATGATTTGGGCGCTCGCGCGGCGCCCGGCGGCGAGGCGACGCGAGAAATCCGGCGGGATTTCGATTGCCGCGATCACTTGGCGACGTTCGATCAGCGCCTGGCGACGGGCCGGACTGTGCACGTTATAGACATGGTTTACGAAGCCGGCAGCGCCGATCTGAGCCAGCAGTTCATAGGCGCCGCGCCCTGTATCCCGGTTGTAGACCGCGAGATCGACACGCGTCACGTCCAAGGTCGCAGCAAAGG
The DNA here is from genome assembly GCF_049568105.1 of Salinisphaera sp. SPP-AMP-43. Lineage (GTDB taxonomy): Bacteria > Pseudomonadota > Gammaproteobacteria > Nevskiales > Salinisphaeraceae > Salinisphaera. The sequence continues at coordinate 4,253,283 of NZ_CP145335.1, read as the reverse complement.
AAAACACCAGCAGCTGGATCAGCGGCGGGCCGATCAGCACCAGCCGGCTACGCGGATCGCGCAAGATGCTGAGCAGCTCCTTGACGATCTGGGCGCGTAGGCGTGGCCCGGGCCGGCGCATGCTCAGGTGTCCAGGCTCTTATGCGTGCGCCGCAGCGCGATCGCGAAAAATACGAGGCCGATCACGAGCATGGCTGCGATATCGGCCGCGAACAGCGCCCAGACATCGCCGGCCAGGAATACGGTCTGTAGCGCGGCCACGAAATAGCGTGCCGGCACGATATGGGTCAGCAGCCGCAGCGGCCAGGGCATGGCCGCGATCTCATAAATAAAGCCAGATAACAGAAACGCCGGCAGGAACCCGCTCATCATGGCGATCTGGGCGGCGATGAACTGATTGCGGGCCAGGGCCGAGATCAGCAATCCCTGGCCGAGTGCCGGCACCATGAAGGTCGCCGCCAACAGCAGCAGGGCGAACCAGGAGCCGCGCAGCGGCACGTCGAATACCCACACAGCCAGTCCGGTGGCGCCGATCGTGGCGGCCATTCCTAGCCCGAAATAAGGCAGCAGCTTGCCGAGCAGGATCTCGGCCACCGACGCCGGGGTCGACAGGATCGCCTCCATCGTGCCGCGCTCCCATTCGCGGGCCACCACCAGCGCGGTCAGCAGGGTGCCGATGATAGTCATCACGATCGCGATCGCGCCCGGGATCAGCGCCCGCCGGCTGTCGATCTCGGGGTTGAACCAGAACCGCGGCACCAGCGTGATCGGGGCCCCGGGCGCATGGCGTGCCTGTTGCGCCTGCCAGTTGGCGACCACGCCACGGGCATAGTTGGCAACGAAATGGGCGGTGTTCGGCTGCGAGCCGTCGGTGACGATCTGGACCAGCGGGCGATCGGCCGCGGCCAGACGCTGCTCGAAATCCTGCGGAATCACCACATAGCCGCGCAGCGTGCCGGCGACCAGATCGTCGGCGACCGCGCGCCGGTCGCCGACGGTGGTGATCGTGAAATAACGAGTGCCGGCAAAAGCGGCGGCCAGCGACTGGGCCGGTGCGGCGCCGGATTCGAGTACGACGCCGAGCCGGACGTTACGGATATCCAGCGACACCGCATAGGCAAACAGCAACAACAGGACCACCGGCAGCACGCCGGCAATCAGGATGCTGGATGGATCGCGTACCATCTGCAGGCTTTCCTTGCGGGCCAGCGCGGCCAGGCGCCGGGCGCTGAATCGGGGCGTCGCTGGCGCGCCGTTCATGTTGGCTCCGGTTCGATCGCGGGACTCGTCTGCGGCCGATCGGCGGCCTCGATCAGTCGAATGAAGGCCGCCTCCATGCTGGGTGTTGGGTCGTCGGCGGTGGCGGCGGCCTGTTTGAGGGCATCCGGGGTGTCGAGGGCGATCAGCCGCGCTCGGTCCATGAGCGCGACTCGATCGCAGTATTCGGCCTCGTCCATGAAGTGGGTGGTGACCATGACGGTCACGCCGTGGCGGACCAGGCCGTTGATATGGCTCCAGAACTCGCGTCGGGTGATCGGGTCTACCCCGGAGGTTGGCTCGTCGAGGAACAGCACTGGCGGCCGATGCATCAGCGCACAGGCCATGGCCAGGCGCTGCCTGAAGCCGAGCGGCAGGGCTTCGGGGGCAGCATTCAGATAGGGCGCCAGCTGGAAGATCTCGATCATCTCGTCGATGCGCTCGTGTTTCGGCCGGCCATCGAGGCCGTAGACGCCGGCAAAGAAGGTCAGGTTCTGGCGTACCGACAACAGCCCGTAGAGTGAGAATTTCTGGGCCATATAGCCGAGTTGGCGTTTGGCCGCGCCGGCTGCACGCCGCAGGTCGTGACCGGCGACTTCGGCTTGGCCGGCGCTCGGCTTGAGCAGGCCGCAGAGCATTTTGAAGGTCGTGGACTTGCCGGCACCGTTCGGCCCCAGCAGGCCGAAGATCTCGCCGCGGGCGACCTCGAAGCTGACATCGTCGGCGGCCACGAACGCACCGAAGTGCTTACACAGATGACGGCAGGCCACGACGGCGCCGGCGGCTGGCAGTACGTCGTCCATGCGTTCGGCAAGCGCCGAAGTGCCGCCCGGCCCGCCGCCGAGCCAATCGACGAAGGCGTCCTCGAAGCGCGGCGCGACCGGCGCAAGATCAGCCCCAGCGGTCTGCACCAGTGCTGCAATCTCGTCGGTCGTCGCGCCTTCTTTGAGGACCATGCGCAGGGCGCTGCCTTCGATCACGCCGTCGCCGACGCTCGCCAGATCCAGTGCCCGGGTCAGCAGCCCACGGCGGGCGCGATCGATCCCGGTGATACCAAAACAGCGGCCGGCCAGCCGTGCAGTGAGCGCGCCCGGCGGGCCGTCGTAGGCGAGTTCGCCTTCATTGAGCAGCAGCACATGGGCACAGCGCTCCGCCTCGTCGAGATAGGCCGTCGACCAGACCACGGTCATGCCATCATCGACCAGTTCGTTGACCATGTGCCAGAGATCGCGCCGGCTGAGTGGGTCGACGCCGACGCCGGGTTCGTCGAGCAGCAGCACCGGCGGGCGGGCCATCAGCGCACAGGCCAGGCCCAGCTTTTGTTTCATGCCGCCGGACAGTTTCCCAGCCAGCCGCGTGGTGAAGGCCTCGAGCCGGGTAAAGCCCAGCAGACGGGCGAAGGTCTGGTCGTGGGCGGTCGGCGCCAGCCCGCGCAGCTCGGCATACAGGCGCAGGTTTTCGTATACCGACAGATCCTCGTAGAGCCCGAAGCGCTGCGGCATGTAACCGGTCACGCGATGGATAGCCGCGTTGTCGGCGACCACGTCGTGGCCGGCGACGATCGCCCGGCCGGCGTCCGGCGTCATCAGGCCGGTCAGAATACGCAGCAACGTAGTCTTGCCGGCACCGTCCGGGCCGACCAGGCCGGTGAGCCGGCCGGGGGCGATATGGGTCGTGATCTCGGTCAACGCTGTATGCCCGCCGAAGTGCTTGCCCAGACCGGCGATCACGATTCCGGACTGTGGGGACGTGTGCGCGCGCCGGTCCATGTCACGACCTCGCGCCGAGGACGTCGACGGTCACCGGCATGCCCTGGCGTAGGCCCGGATCGGCATCGATCACGACGATACGCAGCCGATAGACCAGATCGGTGCGTAGATCGGTGGTCTCGACCGACTTCGGCGTGAATTCGGCCTGCGAGGCAATGAAGCCGATCCGGCCGTGATAGACGCGGTTCGAGGCATCGGTCGACACCGTCACGGCCATGCCCGGTGCGATCCGGCCCAGGTCCGGCTCGTCGACATAGGCCCGGATATAGACCGGATCGCGCAGGCTCAAGGACAGCACTGGCGTGCCGGCGGCGACCATGCTGCCGGGTTCGAGTATCCGCGACAGTACGGTCGCCGCACGCGGCGCATACAGCCGGGTATCGCCGAGGGCGGTTTCGGCCCGATCGCGCCGGGCGGTCGCCGCCGCCCGTCTGGCGCGGGCCGCGGCGATATCCTCGACCCGGGCGCCGGCCTGTTGTAGCGACAAGGCCTGCCGGGCCACCGCCAGCTCGGCCGCCGCCTGATCGCGGGCGGCCCGGGCGGCATCCAGTGCCCGTTGCGCGGTGGCGTTGGCGGTCTGCAGCGAACGCTCGCGGCGATAATCGCGCTCGGCGTTGCGATAGCGGGCACGGGCGCGGGCCAGGGCGGCTTCGGCTTCGGCGATCCGCTGCGGACGATTGCCGGCCTGCAGCTTCTCCAGCTCGGCGGTCGCGGCCGCGACTTCGGCACTCGCTTGGGCCAGGGCTTCGCGATACGGCTGGTCGTCCAGGCAGGCGACGCGCTGGCCGGCTGCGATGTGATCGCCTTCCTCGACCTCGACGGCACGTACACGTCCGGGCTGACGGAAGGCCAGCTGCAGCTCGCGGATATCCACATTGCCGTAGAGCACCAGGGTGCGCTCGCCGGTGCTCTGCCGTTGCCACCAGACGAACCCGGCCAGCGCACCGACCAGGGCCAGCACGAGCAGGGCGGCGAGAGCGTGTCGTCGCGTCATGACAGCGAACGGCTTGGCCGCGATGCGGGCTCGCCATCGGCTCGCGAGCGAGCAGGTCGGGGCCGATGGCTCGGTCCGGGCGACGCCAAACCCGTGCGGGTTTTGGCTCGCGATCGGGTAATGGCTCCGGCCGGCTCGGTCAGTCCGTGACCGTGGCCAACCCGAGCACGGGCCATGTCGGATCGCGAGGCGATAATGTCCATGAACCGATCTTAGGCGCCGATGTTGCTGCCCGAATTGATCGATCAAGCATTCGAGGGGATCGGCGATCGTTGCGATCCGCTCGGGTCAGCGAGGGCATCGATCGTCTATGCGCGGCGACGACCCGAAGATCGGGATCGCCGGATGCGTGGGGCGGTCGCCGGACTGTTGCCCAGGGCCGTACGCAATAGCCAACGGACCCAGCCTGTTCGGAAAACGCTTTTCGGCCGACCGGGACGGCCGGCGAGCGTGTCGTGGTTGATGCCGCTCGCCGGCCGGTTCGGTTAGCCGGCGATCATCACCGACTTGATGTTGACGAATTCGCGCATGCCGAAGCCGCCGTGCTCGCGGCCATAGCCACTGTCCTTGACGCCGCCGAACGGCAGTTCGGCCTGGGCCATGTTGTAGCCGTTAACGTTGACCATGCCGGTATCGAACAGATCGCGGGCGATGGCGGTAGCGCGCGGGGTATCGCCAGAGAACACGCCGCCGCCAAGGCCGAACCGCGAGTCATTGGCCACTCGGATGGCTTCGGCTTCGTCGGCAACCCGGATCAGCGCTGCGACCGGGCCGAACAGTTCTTCTTCCCAGGCGGCCATGCCGGGGGCGATGTCTTCCAGCAGGGTCACCGGATAGAAAAAACCCGGACCTTCGGGCAGTTCGCCGCCCAGCGCACAGCGCGCGCCGGCAGCGATCGAGCGCATGACCTGATCGTGCAGGGTCTCGCGCAGGTCGGCGCGGGCCAGCGGGCCGAGCTGGGTGTTCGGGTCGGTCGGATCGCCGTATTCGATTGCGGCCAGCTGCTCGGCGAATTTGGCCCGGAATTCGTCGTACACCGCATCGACCACGATGAAGCGCTTGGCTGCGATACAGGTCTGGCCGCTGTTGTAGATCCGGCCCTGTACACAGTTGGCGACTGCGGCATCGATATCGGCATCGGCCAGCACCATATAGGCGTCGTTGCTGCCCAGCTCCAGCACGGATTTCTTCAGGCATTCGCCGGCTTTGGCGCCGACTGCGCGACCGGCTGCGGTGCTGCCGGTCAGGGTCACGCCGCGCACCTTGTCGTGGCCGATCAGGCGCTCGGTCTGGGCGTTGTCGGTCAGCAGTACGCTGAACACCCCTTCCGGCAGGCCGGCTTCGATAAACAGGGCCTCCAGCGCCAGCGCCATGCCCCACACGTTGGGCGCATGCTTGAGCAACACGGCGTTGCCGGCGGTGATGCAGGCGATCGCATAGCGCACCACTTGGTACATCGGGAAGTTCCAAGGCTGGATGCCGAGGATCACGCCCAGCGGCTGGTAGGTGATCAGCCCCTGGCCGCCGTCGAAGGCCCGCTGTTCGTCGCCCAGTACGCTCGCCGCGTTATCGGCGCTGTAGTCGCAGATGGCGGCGCACAGGCCGATCTCGCCGCCGCCCTGGGCGATCGGCTTGCCCATCTCTCGGGTCATGAGGCGGGCGAAGTCATCGCTGCGCTCGCGGATCAGCGTGCCGATGCGGCGTACGATCTCGCTGCGTTCGGCCAGCGGCGTGGTGCGCCACTGTTCGAAAGCGCGATGGGCCGCTTCGACACGAGCATCGGCGATGGCATCGCTCATCAGCTCATAGCTCGAGATTGGCTCACCGGTGGCCGGGTTGACGGTCTGATAGGTCGCAGCCATGGAAGGTCCGTTGGCGTGAATGGCGGTCCGATTCTACGCCGGCGCGAGCCAGCCGCATTGTGGATCGTTGGTCGATAAGTTGGCCCAGGCGTTCGACTGGGCCCTATGTATCGTTATTCTGGTGTTCTTGATACATCTACAGACCTGTCCGATGGCGATACTCAAGATCGCGCGTATGGGCCATCCGGTATTGCGGCAGCCGACCACGTCGGTCGATCAGGTCAGCGCTCCGGAAATCCAACGGCTGATCAGCGATATGCAAGATACCCTGGCCGAGGCCCAGGGCGTGGGGCTGGCCGCGCCGCAGGTATATGTTTCGAAAGCGGTGATGATGTTTTTCGTGCCGCCTTCAAGGGCCGGCGACGATACGCACGAGAGCGACGGCGTGCCTCTGACGGTGCTCATCAACCCCGAGATCGAGCCTTGCGGGGATGAACGCGTCGGCGACTGGGAAGGCTGTCTATCGATTCCCGGCCTGCAAGGCTATGTACCGCGCTGGCAGCGCATTCGTTATCGTGGTCTGGACGCGGCTGGCCTGCCGATCGAGCGCGAGGCCGAAGGGTTTCATGCCCGCGTGGTCCAGCACGAGTACGACCATCTATGCGGCGTGCTGTATCCCGAACGCATGACCGATATGACCCGCCTGGGCTTTGCTGAGGAACTGCGGCGCCATCCCATGGGCCGGCCGGGCGCCAAGGCTTGAACTGCTGTGCTGCAGGTCGCCGGCCATGATGACCCATCGCCGGCGCGAACGGGCGCTCGCTGTCCTGTTGACCGGGCTGGCCGGCTATGTCGATGCGTTGGGCTTCATGAAGCTGGGCGGTTATTTCATTGCCTTCATGAGCGGCAATACCACCCGTCTGGGGGCTGGGCTCGTACAAGGCATCGCAACAGCCGTTATACCGGCGGTCGTGATCGCGCTGTTCGTGCTCGGCGTGGTGTTCGGCTCGTTGATCAACCACTTCGTCGGTCGACATCGGCGCACCCTAGTGCTCGCTTTGGTGACTGTCCTGCTCGTACTCGGCGGCCTATGGCAGATGGTGGGCCTCGGCGGTGGGGCGGTCGTCTGTCTTGCCTTGGCCATGGGGGTAGAAAACACCGTGTTCGAGCGCAACGGCGAGGTCAGTCTCGGGGTGACCTATATGACCGGCACCCTGGTCAAGCTCGGCCAGCGTTTGACCGATCTGATCACCGGCCGCGACCGCTGGGCCTGGCTATGGTATCTGCTGTTGTGGGCCGGACTGCTGTGCGGCACGATCCTGGGTAGTGCGGCTTATCTGCAGTTCGGCCTGGCCAGTCTGTGGTGGGCAGCAGCAACGGCGGCCGTACTGACGGCGGTCGTGGCACGCTGGGTACAGGCGCCGACCCCGGCGGCGATGCGGGCCGGCGCTCGTTATGCACAGACTGTGGACAACTAGAGTTGGGCGGCTGCCGGTCGGTACTGGCCGAACACTTGGGTCGGCCAGTACCGGCTTTTAGTCGCCTACGTGAATCACGGGCTTGCGATCCACGAAGCCGGTATTGCCGAGGCTAGTCGTTCCACTGTTCGTGGAAGCTGCCCTGTTTGTCGATGCGCTCGAAGGTATGGGCACCGAAGAAATCGCGCTGCGACTGCAGCAGATTGGCCGGTAGGCGCTCGCTGCGATAGCTGTCGTAGTAGGCGATCGCCGAGGCAAAGCCGGGCACCGGGACACCGGCACGTACTGCGGTAGCGACTACGTCGCGCAGAGCATCCTGATAGCGATCGGCGATGTCCTTGAAATAAGGATCGAGCAGCAGATTGGTCAACTCGGGCGCGTTGGCATAGGCATCGGTGATCTTCTGCAAAAAGCCGGCGCGGATGATGCAGCCGGCGCGGAAGATACCGGCGATGGCGCCATAGTCCAGTGGCCAGTCGTATTCCTCGGCGGCTGCGCGCATCTGGGCAAAGCCTTGGGCATAGGAGATGATCTTGGAGAAGTACAGAGCACGGCGTACGGCTTCGACGAAGGCCTCGCGATCGCCGATGTCGACTTTCGGATCCGGCCCGGTCAGCTGTTGGGCGGCGGCCATGCGTTGGTCCTTGAGAGACGACAGTACGCGGGCGAATACGGATTCGGTGATGAGCGGCAGCGGCACGCCCAGATCCAGCGCGCTCTGGCTGGTCCATTTACCGGTGCCTTTCTGGGCGGCGCGGTCGAGCACCATATCGACCAAGTCGTTGCCGGTCTCGGTATCTTTCTTGGTGAAGATCTGGGCAGTGATTTCGATCAGATAACTGTCGAGCTCGCCGTCGTTCCATTCGGCAAAGGTTTCGGCCAGCTCGGCGTTGGACATACCGACGACGTGCTTGAGCATGGCATAGCTTTCGCAGATCAGCTGCATGTCGCCGTATTCGATGCCGTTGTGCACCATCTTGACGTAGTGGCCGGCGCCGTCCGGGCCGATATAGGTGGTGCAGGGCGTGCCGTCCGGGGCCCGGGCAGCGATTTCTTCGAGGATCGGCGCGACCAGGTCGTAGGCTTCTTTCTGGCCGCCGGGCATGATCGACGGGCCGTTGAGCGCGCCTTCTTCGCCGCCGGATACGCCGGTGCCAATAAAGTGCAGGCCGGCCTCGGCCAGTTCCTTATTACGACGGATGGTGTCCTGGAAGAAGGTGTTACCGGCATCGATCAGGATGTCGCCTGCATCCAGCAGCGGCCGCAGTTGTTCGATCACTTTGTCGGTACCGGCGCCGGCTTTGACCATCATCAGGATCCGCCGGGGTTTTTCCAACGACTCCACGAACTCCTCGAGCGAGAAGGTGGGCACGAGGTTGCGCCCCTGGCTGGCGGCGATGACTTCATCGGTCTTTTCGCGAGAGCGGTTGTAGACCGAGACCGCATAGCCGCGGGATTCGATGTTCAAGGCGATATTGCGGCCCATTACGGCCATACCGATCACGCCGATCTTCTGTTTGCTCATGTCGACTGTCCTGTATGAAAACTCGAAAACGGTACCTGAAACCGGGCGCCGACGTCTCTGTTTTCCGGTTCGTGCGGCAGCCGATCGACTTGGATACAAGCTCTAGCCGAGAGGCCTGTGCAGGTCATCGGGCATAGCCCGGGCAGCCGAAGACGGGGTGCCGGTGTATGTCGGTCGCAACGTGTTTTCGAGTAGCCGGGCGAGATCGATCCGGTCGCGATTGTCGGTTGGCTTGGACTCTGGGTATGTTAGCTAAACCAGATTTGGCGATTGGGTGCGGAAATGTTTGCTCACCTACGGCAACGGGTTCAGGACAAGACACGCAGGCTGTCGTATCGGCGCAAGGCTCGGGTGTTCTGTGTCGGCACGGCGAAAAGCGGCACCCACTCGATCGATACCATGTTCGATCGGGGGGTTAGAACCAGCCACGAGCCGGCCGACCACGAGCTGTTGTCGGTCATCCTCGAACAAGACACCAAGGAAGAGGCCGCGCGCGGGCTGGGTCCGAGGGTTCGCGAGCGGGTCGAATATCTGTGCCTGGATGTCGATTCATCACAGCTGAACTTCTTCATCCTCGATGCCTTGCTCGCCGAATATCCAGACGCGCGGTTTTTATTGCCGATCCGCGAGCCAAAGCGCTGGCTGCGCTCCTTCATCGACGATTCCCTACGGCGTGAGACGACCCCGGCATGGCAGGCCTTTCGCGACCTGCGGTTCGGCAGCGACACGCCGCACCCGCCCGAGGAAGCCCCCTTGGCCCGACGCGGTCTATACACGCTCGACGGCTATCTGGCGTATTGGCATTGGCATAACCATTGCGTGCTAGAGCGCGTCCCCGAACAGCGGCTATTGGTGTTTCCGACTCGAGATATCGACAGCCGAGCCCGCCAGATCAGTCGCTTCTGCGGTATCGACGAGCAGCACGTGAATCCACAGGGCACCCATGCGTTTAAAAACGATCGCCGCTTCGGGGTGCTGGAAGAGCTCGATCCGGATTATCTGCAATCCAAGATCGATGCTTATTTTGATTCCCGGTTACAGGCTCTTGTGGGTTAAACCCTTGAAAACCCAACCCGTCAGATGACTCTGTGGCTTTCCGCGACCTGCTCGGCGTGCTGCAATGCGCCGCTGCCACAGGGCGAATAGCCAGCCGCCATGGTTCCTCGTCTGTCTTCAATTCATCTATCTCGGTATCGGAGCCGTCTGAATGAGCGATCCCCAACAACACACCCCCGGGCTGGAACGCAGCCTTGGGCTCGGCGCAGTGGTACTCACCGGGGTGGCCTATATGGCGCCCATGATCGTGCTCGGTACCTTTGGCGTTGTCGCCGAGGCCTCGAACGGCACGGTGCCGACCGCCTATATCGTGACCCTGATCGCCATGCTGTTCACGGCCTACAGCTACGGGCGCATGGCGCGCGCCTATCCGGTGTCCGGCTCGGCTTATACCTATGTCGGTAAGGGAATCGGGCCGAAGTTCGGGTTCCTGGCCGGCTGGCTGATTCTGCTGGACTATTTTTTCCTGCCGCTGGTGATCTGGCTGATCGGGGCCTCGTTTCTGTCGACCGAGTTCCCGGGCGTGCCGATGGGGGTTTGGGTGGTCGCCTATATCGTTTTGACCACCGCGCTCAACATCATCGGCATCCGTGTCGCCACCGGGGTGAACTCTGTACTGATGGCTTTCCAGGTCCTGGTGCTGTTGATATTCGTGGGTCTGAGTCTGGCGCATTTTTTCAACGCCGATACCGGGGCCAATGCACTGACGCCGTTTTTCAACGAGCATACGACGCTGGCGGCAATTTCGGCCGGCGCCGCGCTGGCGGCCTATTCCTTCATCGGTTTCGATGCCGTGACCACGCTGACCGAAGAAACCAAGAATCCTAAGCGCAATATCCCGCTGGCGGTGGTCATCACGGCGCTGATCGGGGGCGTGGTCTTCATCATCACCAGCTATACGGTGGAGTTGGCGCATCCAGGCACGCATTTCGAGCAAGTCGATTCGGCTGCCTTCGAGATCGCGACCACCATCGGGGGCAACTTCTTCGCCGCGGTATTCATCGCCGGCATGATTGTGACCCAGTTCGCCTCGGGAATCGCGGCGCAGGCCACTGCCTCGCGACTGCTGTATGCCATGGGCCGTGACGGTGTGCTGCCGCGTCGGGTGTTCGGCTATGTCGCGCCGGGACTGCATACCCCGGTGTTCAGTGTGGCACTGATCGGTATCGTCGGTCTGGCGGCGCTGTTTTTAGATGTCAGCACGTCGACCTCGTTTATCAACTTCGGCGCCTTCAGTGCGTTTACGCTGGTCAATCTCAGCGTGATCGTGCACTTCTGGCGCCGGCGTTCGACGGCCGGCCCGGGCAGCATCATCGGCTGGCTCATCGTGCCACTGGTCGGTGCGGCGATCGATGCCTATCTGCTGTATAGCCTGGATACGCCCGCGCATGTGATCGGCGGCATCTGGCTGTTGCTGGGGCTGGGCATGCTGGCGTGGCTGACGCGCGGTTTCCGTCAGGCACCGCCGGAAATGGCGATCGAGGAATAGTCGCGGGTCGTGCCGGTCGGGGCGGCGTAGCCCCGGCCGCTGTTATCGTCAGGTCAAACAGTCGACGCCGGGGTGTGCTCGGCGTCCAATACAGTCCGCCGCGCACGGCTCGCGCGGCGGCGGCTGCGAAACAGACCGAGGCCGAGAACGCCCGCGAAGAACAGCAGCCAGACCGGCGGCTCGGGGATATCGGCCGAGGGCGGCTCGGTCGATGGGAAATCGTTGCCGAAGCCCGGTAGATGGACTTCGCCGCGCTGGTAGAAGCTGCCGGCGACCACGCTGCCTTCGAGATTGTTGGAATTGGTGATGGCGGCCTCCGGCGCCAGGATCGAACCGCGGAACTGGCGTTGGAAATCGATCGCCGAGGCGTCGAAGAAATTCCAGATCAGGCTCGTCTGCAGCGATGAATAATCGCCCAGAAAATTCGCTGCGATCGTGCCGGGGTTCCCATCGACGTTGATCAACAGTCGCGACGTGGCATCGCCTGAGACTTCGATCTCATTGACGCCGTTGAAAAAGTCCCCCGAGATATTGAATACGGTTAGGGCTTGGTTCGGATCGGCGCTAAAGATGGCCCGGCTGCCGTTCATGCGGATCGATCCGTTGCCGGTCTCGCCTGCCAGGGCGCTCGAGTAGCCCCGGAGTATGGATTCGAAATCCGGTATCGCGACCGAGGCGCTGGACCGGAAATTACCATGGCTGCTATTGGCTTCGACGGTGCCGCCCACGGCAGCGCTGCCGCCGTTCATGGTCAGGTGACTGACGTTACCACCGATTAGTGCATTGCCATTGCTGTTGACGTGCTTATCGCCGCCCGAGACGTCGCCGCCTACGATCAGGGCCGGATAGGCCGAAGCAGCCGCTTGGCTGCCGTGTTGAAAGAAATCACCACCGTTGCCCGTTAGATCGCCACCGACATAGGTTCGGCCGTCGACATGCGAGTTGGTATCCAGGTCGTCGAAGACGACGAGATTGTATTGATTGAGAATATCGCCCGCGGTCAGCGCAGTCGCCGAGGCCGTGCCCAAGCTGCTCAGAGCCAGGCTGGCGATGAATAGGGCCGTTGTATAACGGGTCATGAGGTGGTTTCCTTCAAACAAGGCATAGAATCGGCCTTGCAGTCGTAATCGGAATGAGCGGGTTGGCGGGCTGAAGCCGTGGTGCTTGAAAAGCGATTGACGTACCGATCTCGCCAAACAATATGACGGCTCGGGTTATTCTTTAATCTATGTTTTTTCGAATTCCAGTCGTGGCTTTAGCCGAGGGATCAGGCGATCGGGCTTCGGCAGCGGCCTCTATTGAAGGTCCGGTTCGATACTGCTTATCGGCCGTTGCGGCGAATAATTGAGCGGCGAAACCAAGGCGATGATGTGTCTTGCCTGGATTGCCAGACGGCGGGCCGCGGTCGAGCTGTCGTTAGGATCGCAACTCAGCCCCGATGAGCGTCGCGGGTGCGCCGCCCCGGTCGTAGTATCCTGCGTTATTCCGAGGGCGAGTTGGGCGTTATCTTAATAACGTAATGATTCTTATAATAAAAAAGCTTAGCTTTGGCTGTGTCGGCATTTGGGGATTGATTTATTCCCAGGGAGGCCGTAATAACTGTTTCCTGTAAAAAATTGCGAACGGCCGGATAGCGCCGTGACAGGAGACACTTATGTATGCCAATAAAGAACCGAATTTTTATTCACGCTTGCCGGTGATGCTGATCGCCGGTGTGCTCGGCCTCGGTATCGGCGGCCAAGCCTTGGCGAGCGGTTCAGACGATGTCGACTCCGTGCCGAAGCAGTCCCAGAAAGCGGCGGCCGAACAACAGGCCGGTGACGCAGCGATGGATTCGCGGATGGCGCCGACGCAGAACTCGACGGCAACCGGGCGCAACCCCAAAGCCAATACCGTGCAACAGACCCCGGCAGCCAAGACCAGCCCGGGCATGGACCGTCAGAACAAGCCAGAGGGCGCTGAACAGAAGGGCGGGGACGACTCCGTCCTGCCCCGTATGGCGCCGACCCAAAACACCCAGGGTACGGGCGAGAAACAGATCGACGGATCCTGAACGGGTCGTCTCGAAAGCGAAGGGTAGGACTTTGAGATCGCTGATCGGGCGATCGCTCGTGCTCAGGAGGCCGGATCGTTGCGATCCGGCCTCTTTGGTTTCCAGCCTGTAACCGGCCGAAAGCACCGGGCTTAATGTCCGGGATCAATCCTGAGCGTCGATCCTCCGGGGCACGATGGCAAAGTTCGGATAGTTGCCGTAGTCCGGCTTGTCACTGCGGGAATCGAACAACTGCCAGGCTTCGGTGCCGTTATCGTGACCGCTGTCCACCGCCATGGCCAAGCCAATTTGCAGGTTGGCCGGATAGCCGGTGGCCGAGCCTGGGAATTCAACCATTTCGTTCTGGTGATAATGCCCACCAGTACTGTTGTTCAGGCGCAGCAGCATGTCGGAGCTATTGCAGTCCGTGCCGACCAGGCGCGGGAAATTGGCGGCATAGACCTCGGACATATCGTCGTAGATAGCCGCATTACGGCTGTCGCGTACCCGGAGCTTGTATGCCGAGGCTTCCAGCCAGCAAAAGCCACGGGCAGGTTGGTCCGTCCAGTCGGTCATACGCCCGATCTGGAACGCTGCCAACCAGCGCAGGAACGGCTCGGCGCCAGGCATCTCCTGCTCTGCAGCGTGGCCTACGGCCCAAGTGAAGAAATCGGTCTGCCAGGGAGCGACGCCTACGCGTTGTTGGCCGTCGACCGAATAGGTGAACGCTTCGCCGCCGACCAGCGTATGCAGTGGATTGACGCCGGTGCCGACGTAGTAGTCGTTGTAGTCCGACAGTATGTTGTCGATGAGGCCGTTGTAATACGACTTCATTGGATCACTGTCGGGGGTAGCAAAAGCAGCGTCGCTGATATCACGCAGCGCCCAGGCCTGGGCCCGGATCTGCCCATGGGCCCGACGCAGGATCCCCTGGTCGTGCTCGCGATAACTTTCGTTGGCCCAGAGCTCGTCATAGGAGGCCGCGAACTGCATCTCTTCGAGATAGTAGTAGTCGCCGGTCACCAGATAGGACAGATAGCCGATCGACGGCTGATGGGCGATATCGTAGTCGTAGGGCGAATGGCAGTCGCCATGGCACTGCGGTAGCAAATCGTCCTGATACTGGCTGCCGGCGCGTTCGGCCCAGCGATAGTTGGCCAGGGTCACATACGGGTGATCGGTGATCTTGAGCGGCCGCCCGGTAGCCCGGTCTCGGTAGTGGAATCCGTAGCTGCCGACCGCACTGTCGTTGGCCAGCATCCAACGCAAGGCCCGGCGATCGCCGGAGACGGCGTAGGTGGAACTCCAACGTGGCAGCGGGCCGATCGAGGCCTGGGCGCCTGTATTGGCCATATGCGCCGTCTGATCGCCGTTATCCATGGGCGGAAAACTTTGCGAGACCGAATTCAGGAATGCGCTGCCCGGCGTGACGTCGGCGTAGTTGGAGATCGCGCCGCTGGCCTGTAGATATTCGGTATCAGGGCGTGCATAGACGGCTGGACGGCCCTGCCACCAGAGCACGTGATGCCAGCGGGCGTTCAGATAATGGGTCAACCCGTGCACGGGATAGCGGGTATCGCCAACGGTCAGGTTGGCGTTGTAATGCAGATTCTGCGGGTCGTCTGCATAGGCCCAGTCGTTTTCGACCACGGTATCCACCCGGGCCCGAGTGATGCCGCCGTTGTCGCCGGCATAGGCACGGATATGGAAATACACCGCCAGATGAGGAGCCGCTTCGTTATCGCTGGTCACCGGACCGCCGACGATCCACTCCGAGGTCAACGGCCCGGATAGCCAGTGCTTGCATTGATCGCCCCATTGCGGGCAGCCCGATGACTGGGCCTGGCGCAGCAGATTGCGGGCATTCACGCGATAGCTATGCCCCTGTTCACGGAAGGTGATGCGCC
Organism: Salinisphaera sp. SPP-AMP-43; assembly: GCF_049568105.1. GTDB lineage: Bacteria > Pseudomonadota > Gammaproteobacteria > Nevskiales > Salinisphaeraceae > Salinisphaera. The sequence continues at coordinate 4,237,974 of NZ_CP145335.1, read as the reverse complement.
CATCGAAATCGGTGGCCAGCAGATCGTTGATCGAGACCGGGCGATTCGCGTTGCTCGACGAATCGGTTCGAGCCAAGGCAACTGTCGTGCCCTGTGAATCCGGTGATTGCGGCAGACGCACAGTGATGACGGCATGGCGTAACGAACCATCGTCCCAAGTGGCCTTGGGGTCGACCTGCGTGGGCACAACACGGCCCTGGACTTCCGCTACGACGCTCTCGCCCTGGGGCACATCGCCTTGCTTGAAGACCTGGCCCAAGGTAACCACCCGGCCGTGGGCATTACCGGTCGATTTGGCCTGGAACGTGACTACCGTCTCGCCGGCCGACGGGGGTGATCCCCCAGCATTGTCGCCGCTGTCGCCGTTGCCGCCGTTGCCGCCGTTGCCGCCGTTGCCGCCGTTGTCGCCGTTGTCGCCGTCGCCGTCGCCGCCGTCGCCGAGTGAGATATCGCCTTCGGGGCCGTAGGTCACCGAGTCTTGCTGGGAGTGCAGCTCCGGCGTGCCACCGATCAGGGTCGTGGTGGTGTCGAGCGTAGTCGTTGTATCGAGGGTCGTGGCCGTATCGGAGGAGGTTTGCACCGCACTGTACTCGGCTGCGACAGCCGCATGGGTCATCACCAGCAGCGCAGCGCCGGCCAAGAGTTTTCCTGGGGTCGGATTGTTCATGAGTTTCCTAAGTCGCCATCCTTTTTTCAAAGCACTCGTATACCGGTATGCGACTTTTTGTCGCACCCGTTCGAAGCCGTTCGGCGCCACCCCCTCTGGCGCTTTGGACTCCGGACGTTACTGACCGGGGTTCGGTTGGCGAGGACAGTAGGCAGGCATTGGAGGGATGTCAAATAATTCGACACTAACCAGCCGACAAAGCGGTCAACTGTCAGAGTTTTTTACACATTGTCGCTATGGTTGGTTCTTAAGCCTTTTTATATCTTTTAAAACATATGTTTGCGTGCTCGGCATCAAACTTGCCTAGGGCTCAAAGGTTATACAAAACGAGGGATTAACAATGTCTAAGCCGGCCTTTATTCCATGGTTGCGATTGCCGGGTTTGAAAACCGGTCTAGCGCTAGGCCTGACGCTGGCGGCGATGAGCGCGCAGGCCGCGGTCATCGGCGCCGACACCGATGTGTTTCAGGACGATCGCTCGGCGATCGATTTTAGTGGCCTGACTACAGGGACCGTCGATCCTGTATACAGTGCGGCTCCCGGGGCCAATGCCCCCACGGTATCGTTTGGCAGTTATTTCGAAGGCCAGTCGCTGGCAACGGATGGCGCCTGTGCGGCTTATAGTTGCTTCAACGGCAACCCGACCGCCGGTCTGGCGCTGAATGCAGCCGCGGACCCGGTGTTTTCGGCCAATGCCAACAACGCACCGAACAACCCGGTACTGTCGGGCTCGCCTGCAACGCTAGGACCGATCTCGATCCTGTTCAGTACCGATCAGGCCGCGGTCGGCGTGTCGGTCGGTTATGCCCAGGCCCTAGGGGCCGAGCGGGTCACGGCGTTCGGCCGAGACGGCAGCATTCTCGCGTCGATCGTCAACGACAGCATTGGCTTTTCGTTCCTGACATTGGCCAGCGACGAGGCGAGTGCCGAGATTGCCGGGATTCAGATCACCCGTACCGGCGAGACGGACAGTGGCTTTGTACTGGACAGTCTGTTGTTCGGCGGGCCCGAGCAAGTCAATGCGACCCGTCCGACGCCGCCCCCTGCATCGGTTCCGGCGCCGGGCAATCTGGCCCTGTTCGCATTCGCATTGGGGCTAGTGCTCATCGCCCGGCGGCGGGCGCGAGACCCTGCCTGCTAGCGTCGTTTATAGCCCAGGCTAGCGGCCGGTTTCATTGGGCCGCTAGCCGCCTTGGTGATCGGGCGCCTGAAGCCACCCACGCCGGCTCAACGATTCTCGCCGGGGCTGGTTTCGGCGCGCCGCTCGGTACAATCCCAGACCCGTTGGTAATCCGGTGCACCGTGTTCTAGACAATAGCGTGCGGTCTGGGCGATCGGGTCGCCGGCGGCCGCGGGTGGGGCGAGATCGTGCTCGGACAGCCCGTGTTGGGAGAGATAGGCGCGAAACTCGCTGCGATTGCGGTTCTGTAGCTGCTGGCACATCAGATAGGCCTCGCGGTCGCTGGGCCACTGCTGCAGACAATAGCGTCCGGGATCGGGCGGTGGTTCGGTATAGGGGCCGACCTGACAGCCGCTAAGTAGCCCTATCCCCAGCAGCAGAACTGGCGTTACGGCAACGAAAGGCCAGACAACGGACATCCTGTGGCGCAACATGGCAGTCCTCCTGCGGCAGATCATGCCAAAGCCGGGGCAGCTTCGAGTCGATACGAAAATGCGCCCGTCGATATTGTCTTGCAAGCCGCTTGGTTGCCCTCCATGCGTCCGTCTAATCGGCGAATTCGGCACAGCCGCCGTTCCAGCGCAGGATTCGGTCCGCCCGGGCCGCGGTCGGCCTGATGCGCTCGGCATTAGGGCGGTCGGTCGCGGCGACCCAGGCCCGCGCATCGGCTGGATGCCGCCCGAAGCGCTCGTGCCGGGCCACCAGCCATTGTTCGCGCTGCGTGGTATCGACGTCGAGATACCAAATCGTGTCCAGCTGTTCGGCAACGCCAGGCCAGGGCGCCTCTTCGAGCAGCAGGTAATTGCCCTCGGTAATCACCAACGGCGTACTGGGTGCCACCGCCAGGCTGGCCGCAATCGGTTCCTCGATCTCGCGATAGAAGCCCGGCGCGTACACGGTTTCGGCGTTATATCTGGCTTCGTGAAGGCGCGCCAAGAGCGCCCGATAGCCCCCAGCGTCGAACGTATCGGGCGCCCCCTTGCGCTCGGCCCGCCCAAGGCGTTCGAGCTGCTGCTGGGATAGATGAAAGCCGTCCATGGGCACCACGACCGCGCGGTCTTCCAGAGCCTCGACCAACGCAGCTGCCAGCGTGGATTTGCCGGCCGCCGGGGCGCCTGCCAGGCCTAGAATCCGGCGTTGCGGGCCTGCAGCCAGGGCGCGCAGCGCCTCGAGTACGGCGGGGGCGATCGTAATCTCGGGCAGGTGTGGGTGCATTCGGATATCCAACGGAAAAACAAAACGCGAGGCGTTCGAAAGCGAAGCCGGAGCGAGACCGGGGCGCCAGTATTGTCAACTGGCCAAGCCGGCTCAATATCGAGCGTGTCATAGCGTGCTTGTCAGCACGCAGCGCGTGCCGGATATTGGCCGTATTCATACTGCAAAAGCTGCTCAGCTGTGTCCGAAATCCATGCCTCCGATGCTGCGCCCTCTACCGAAAGCTCCCGAGCCGCCCTGGTTACGGGCGGCGCCAGCGGCATTGGCCGGGCGGTCGCTCGGACGCTGCTGGCGCGCGGCGATCGGGTCCTGGTCGTGGATCTGCCAGGTGCCGACCGTGCGGCAGTCGAAGCCGAGGGTGCCCTGTTCTTTGCTGCCGATCTGACCGATGGGCAGGCCTGCCACGAGGCAGTCGCAGCCGCCGTCGCGCATTTCGGGCGGCTCGATATTCTGGTCAACAACGCCGGCTTCCAGCATGTCGCGCCCATCGAAAGCTTTGAGGCCGGTCGCTGGCGGACCATGATCGATTTGATGCTGACTGCGCCGTTTCTGCTCACCCAGGCCGCCTGGCCGCATATGCGCGAGCGCGGCTGGGGGCGAATCGTGAATATTGCCTCGATCCATGCCAAGGTCGCCTCGCCTGGCAAGGCGGCCTATGTCAGCGCCAAGCACGGCCTGCTCGGCTTGACTCGTACCGCGGCGCTGGAAGGGGGCGAGCACGGCATTACTGCCAATGCGCTGTGTCCGGCCTATGTACGCAGCCCGCTGGTCGAAAATCAGATCGCCGATCAGGCGCGCTTGAACGATCTCGACGAAGACACGGTGATTCAGAACGTCATGCTCGACCAAGCCGCGATCAAGCGCTTGATCGAGCCCGACGAGGTCGCGAGCATTGTCGCTTATCTGGCCTCGGACGCCGCGGCCGCGGTCACCGGGGCGGCGTGGGACATGGATCTCGGCTGGACCGCGCGCTGAATCTTGGAGCCGCGCCGATCCGGCTTGGGAGCGCGGCCTTTCAGCGTTGGATAATAGCAGCAGGACGAAGCCAAGGAAGTCTATGTCGACACTCTGGATCGTAATCGGGATCGCCGTCTTGATCGCGGCTCTCGCGGTATTTTTCATCTGGTATCAGAACCGGCGCTCGCGCGAATCGTTTAGCCATATCGATCACAGCAAGCTCAACGACCTGGACCAAGACGGCTGGGACGACGATCGTTAACCTGCTGCCGGCGCCGGCGCCGGCGCCGGCGCCGGCGCCCGGTCATCGGTTGTCGAGTCGAAGGCGTTTTCATAATCTGCCAGGCCGGAAGACACGAGCTCGGCGCAGACGCTGGCGCGAATAGCGACCCGGCGCTCGGCATCGGCCTCGATCGTGACCGCATGAGCGAGAAGTCGTTCCGCCAGGCGGTGCATTGCCCGGCGTCGGGCGCTGATATGTTCCAGTGAGGTGGGCCGACGGCCGGCAAAAATCGCCCGCAGCGCGTCTAGCTCGTTGCGTACCGCGGTCGCCAGGGCGGGGGGCAGATCGACGCGTTCGCTCAGAACCACCAGCGAGCGGGCCTCGAGCCCGATATTGATGGCGGCCAGAACGGCCTGTCGCGCCGAAAAATGAAATGGTGCATCCATCTCGTTGAGCGCAAGCGAATTCAGTCGATCGTACATCCGGGTTTCGAAGCGTTCACGAGTATGTCGACGGCCATCGGCCATTTCATCGAAAACCCCCATCATCTGCTCGCGCAGACGCTGACGCGGCGAGACCGGCAGGACCAGCCGGAAGGCCAGCACGGTCAGTGCGATGGCGCCGAAAATGCCCATCACGATCTGAATATAAGTCGTGAAACTCGGCAGGCCGCCGTTCTGGGTATGCACCAGTAGCGCGAACATGACCACCGAAATCCGCCCCGGCAGCGCCAGGTTTGGATCGGTCATCGCCAGCCCGCCGATGAACACCACCGGCATCATGGCCAGCATCAGCATGGCGAAGCCGCTCGCCTGGGGCAGCACTAGGAAATCGACCACGAACGCGGCCATGGCGGCCATCGCCAAGCCCTTGGCAAAGCCGCCGGCCGCGGCCTCCGGGCTGGGTAGGGTGGCAAAAATAGTGGTCAGAGCCGACAGCAGGATCATCAGCAATATCGAAGGCAGCTGATCATGAAAGTTGACCCATACCAGGCCGCCCAGTGAGACCGCGGTCAGTGTGCGCAGGCTGTTGCGAACGGCATGCTTGATATCGATCGGCTGGCCGAACTCGGAACGACGCGCGATGTGCGCGCTCGGATGTTCGCGTTCGGCGATCAGCAAGCCGTGCGTGACCAAGGCTGCGCGTGCCCGGCTAGCCAACGCTGCGGCCCGGCTGAGTACGACCCAGTCGGCGAGTCGACGCGGCTGTTCAGCCTGTCGCGGTTCGCGGGCGATCGCCAGGATCTCGTCGTAGGCCGTGTCAAAGGCCTGCTTGGCATGTTCCGGATGATGCGGCTCGGCGAGCAGGCGTCGGGCCGGTTCGGCGAGCGCGGCCACCGGGCGGGTATCGACGGGGCCGGTATCCGTGGTCAGGTAGATATGCAGCGACGAGGTGGCACTGATCAATGCCAGAATATCGTAGTCCAAGCGCCGCGCCAGGCGGTCGAAGTTGGCGAACTGCGGCGACTCGTAGCGGATATATTGGCGGGTCTGTTCCAAGGCTAGGGCCTGGGCGGCCAGAGCCTGCAGCGCCGGATGCGGGTCTTCCAACGCCTCGGTGCTTGCCTGCGGCGCGTTGTCTTCAGCGTCATGCACGCCGGATAGCGCCGCGACCCGGCCGAACTCCTGCGCCAGATCGCCGAGCAAGGCGATACGAGCATTGAAGTAGTTGCGGATGCCGGCCGGTGGCGATGTCAGCACGTTCACCACGGCCGACACCACTGCGGCCAACACACACTCCGAAACCCGGGTCACCGCGATATCGAAGGGGGGCTGATTGAGCGAATGCGACAGTATGACCGTGACCCCGGCGATGAAGCCGGCGATCGCGAAGCCGTAGGACAGGTTGTTGCGCAGCAGGTTGGCAAAGAACGCGCACAGTGCAACCCAGATTGACAGCGCGGCCGCGCTCAGTTCGTAGCTCTGGGCGAACAGGGCCGTGATCGCCAGCCCGGCACAGCCGGCCACGATAGTGCCGGCCGCCCGTGCAAACCCCCGAACCACGGCCATACCGGCCATCGGCTGGATCATCACCGCGACTTCTAGAGAAGCCCAGTACGGCCGGTCTAGTTCGAGCCACATCGACAGATACAACGCCGACGACATCGCCAGACACAGCCGGAGCGCGAATAAAACCTGTTCGGTGGAGGGCGTCAGCAGCCAGGCGAGGCGGTTCATGGGCGCTACTATGCCGTGTGATGTAGCTGCGATACAGGCCCCTTGAGCAATCGCGGTGGCCGAGCGGGCCGAGTGCGCCTGCCACGATCCACCGGGCAACAACGCGCCTACGAAGGCGCGCCGCGACCCGGGGCGGTCGCGGTGTCGCACGAGCCGGCCCCAAATGGGCCCTGAACAACGACGACGAACGGCCCGATCAGCCGGGGCGCATGTTGCGTTGTCGTACAACGTCCGCGAGCCACAGCAGGGGATAGCGGCTGGGTCGTAATCGTGGGGTGTGCGCTGCCTTCGAGCGGAGCCGCCTGTGCATTAGGGCTGTCCTGCCGCGTTGCACGGGTCGGCCGTGGCGGGCCCAATGCGGCGCTCGTATTAAACCGCCATGGCGGCTGGACTGTGGCTCGACCGATGCGCGATAGCCCTTGGGCTATGCTGTGCCCACGCGAACGCGGGCCCGAGCGCCCGTGTTGTTATGGGTCCAAGGGGGAGTCGATGTTGAAACCGAATTGCCGACGTGCACGCTATCGTGGTGTGTTGTTTTTATTGCTCGCCGGGTGTGGGCTGACCCACCTTGGCCAGGCAGCCGATAGCCCAGCGTCACTGGCGTCGCGTTTGTTGCCGATCTGTGTACACGAGCATATGCAATCGCGCTGCGGTCTATTACAGCGCGATGGGCAATGGGCAGTGACGCCGCGCTATGAGGCGCTGTATGTACGCGACGACGGCTGGCGTTTCGAGCGCGACGGCAAAAGCGGTTTGTTGCATACCGATGGCAGCCCCTGGCTCGATGCGAAATATCAAACGATCGGGGCGTTTCACCACGGCTATGCCCCGGCCGGCAAACGCTGGACCCAGAAAGGCTTTATCGATCGTCGCGGCCACTGGGTGATCGCGCCGAAATATGCCTCGACTGGCCCCCTGGTCGATGGGCGCGCGCCGGTGTGTCGCTCGGACGATGGACAACGACGCTGCCACTATATCGATCGCGACGGCGGCATCGCCTTCGATGGCGAATACGCAAAGGCCGGCGTCTTCAAATACGGCATGGCCGTGATCCAGCCGGTCGGCTCCAATACGATCTCCACCCGCGGGCGGCGCGTGGGTCTTATCGACCGCGAGGGCCATACGCTGATCGAACCGGCATCGCGCAATGCCCTGCACATACTCGGGCCCGATCGTGTATTGGAGGCCAGCCGCGATCGCTATGCGCTCATCGATCCTAGCGACAAGACCCTGTTCGAGGTCGCCCACGATGGCTTGCTGATGAGCGCGGGCGCCGGGCTGCTGGCTTATCGGCCCACCCCATCCAGCGGGATTGGGCTGCGGCGGATAGCTACCGATGAAGTCGTGGTCGCCCCGGACAACGGCTATGCGACGCGCCCGCGTTTTGCCCACGGCACTTCGACAGTATTGGCCGCGGGGGCAGCTCAGGGCCCGCGGGTGATGCTGATCGACCCCCGTGGCCAGATACTGATCCAACCGGGGCATTACCAGGGCATCGGCCCATTCTTCGACGGTGTCGGTCCCGTCAGCATCGAGCGCGGCCACTGGCAGCTTGTAAATATTAACGGTAAGACCGTCACCAACGCTGACTATGCGCGCCTCGAGCCGGCCTGGAAGAGCGCCAAGCAGACCCATCGCGTCGGCGATGTATGGGCCGCCACACCGGCCGACGCCGTGAGCGACCGTATCTGGATCGATTCGCGCGGGACCACGCTGGCTCGCCGCGAAGCACTCGACTGCGGCACCGAAATCGTTCGCAACGGCGCCGGAGCGATCATCTGGCCGAGCGAGCTTGATGCCGATTGTCGGGCTGGCGACACATAACCCTGGCCGACGGAATTCAGGCCTGAGAGCGGGCCCAGTCCGGTAGCCGATCGCGACAGTATTCGGCGGCGCTGGGGGTATCCTCGGCGTCGAAATCAGGGGTGTCGCTGCGCTGGCCATGATCGTAGCGTGGGCAGTCGCGGACGTTCCCGTCGTCGTCGTAGATCACCCAGACGCCATGTTCGGCGCCCTGGTCGTCATAGTCGCCGGCGCCGAGCAGGCGGCCGTCTTGATCGACTACGCGCCAGTGGCCGACCCGCCGGCCGGCCGCGTAGCGGCCTTCCCAGATCTGGTCGTAGTGATTGGCGCCGTGGATCTGCCAGGCGCCGCTGCGCTTGCCCTGTTTGTAGACGCCGCGTTCGATCACCCGGCCCTGTGCGTCGTAGCGGACGTAGTCGCCGTTGCGCTCGTCGTCGACGTAATGGCTTTTCGCCATCACTTCGCCGTCCCGGGTTTCGATGACCTCGCCCTGGCGACGGCCTTGGTCGTCGTAGCGGCCGCGTTGGATCATGCCGCCGCCGACCTCCGCCACGAAACGGCCGACCTTGTCCCCGCGGACGCGTTCGCGCCGCGCGATCAACCGTCCGTCGCCCGCGAATTGATAGAGCAGATGATGGCCCGTATGCCGATAATCGATCTGGCGCATGGTGAGATAGCCGTCGCGATCGTAGGTTTCCGTCACGGTCCGGGCTTGGTCGCCTTCGCCGAGCTTGCGCTCGCGGCGCAGCGGTTGGCCGGTTTGCGGGTTGATATCCGCTTCCTCGATCAGGCGCTCGCTGCCGTCGTCGGCATAGATCCGGCGTTCGTGGCGATAGAAATCCTCGGTCACGCCGACCCGCTTGCCGGCTTTATAGTGGGCGATCGCGGTCACGCCGCGCTCGCCGTCGTCGTCGTAGCTGAAGGCTCGCTCGACGCCGTCTTTCTTGCCGTCAACGTAATGCGTTTCGGATTCCAGCTGACTTTGGCGGTTCCAGGCTCGGGTCCAGCCGTTCTTGCGCCCGTTCTGGTAGTGGATACGCAGCCGTAGCCGTCGTTTTCGTCCATCGGTGCGCTGTTTATCGGCGAGGTAATAGTATTCCGCAGCGCCTTCCAGCTGGTCGTTTTGATAAGGCTCGATGCTGTGGAGCACGCCGTCGCGAAACCTCTTTCGGGGGCCGTCTTTCTCGCCATCGACATATTCGGTGGTGCGATAGACCTCGCCGTCTTCGCTGTATTCGCGCATCTCGCCGTTGCGCTTGCCGTGGGCGTATTCGACCTTGCGCTCGATACGGCCCTGGCGATCGTAGACCGTGATCGTGCCAGCAAGTTGGCCCTGGGCATTGCGCTGACCGGTTTCGATCAAGGCACGATCGCCGCCATCGCGATATTGCCGATACGGGCCAACGACCTTGTAGTCGCTGGCAAGCTTGGGATCGTCGACATAAGCTTTCATGTATCGCCCGCCGTCGACACGCCGGATGGTGATCGGCCAGCCGGGTTGTTCGCGCGTTTCGCCGACCTCGGCCTGGTAACGCGCCTGGCTGCGGGGCACCTGGTCGAGTTGCTTGTCGAGCCAGTAGGTCGCGGCCTGGGCGCTGCTGGCGGCCAGCAGTCCGAACAGCAGCCCGACGATCGGGCCCATGCGTACGATCCGGGGCCGCATGTTCATTCGTAATTCTCCAGGCGGTCGTGCCAGCGGCGATCGATCGGCGGCCCGGACAGCTCGACCCAGCGAATGCGTTGTACGCGGCCCCAGAAACGGATGCGGCCGTCGGGGGTCATGTAGTGGGCAAGTCGGGATTCGCGCATCTCGCGAACCGCGTCGGCCTCTTGGGCGTTGATGCGCCGGTCGTGCCGCATGGGCCATAGCGGCAGACCGTGCGGGTTGAGAAAACGCATCCGTTCGAAGAACCGGTCGGCCGGCATATCGGGATCGGGGCGGTGGCCCAACAGGCGGCCGATATCGACCACCCAGGGGGTATCGCTGTCATGTTCGGCGCTGTGCCAACGCGGCGTGCCATCGCAGTGCAGATGGGTTGTGACGTCGATGCCATAGAAATACTGGCGTCGGCCGTCGTCGGTGCTCAGTTCCCAATCCTGGGTCCCGGCCGGGGTCTCGACCCGCTGGCCGGCAATCCAGTGCTCGCCGAGCCGGGGTTTCCAGACCAGGGCGTGGCCGTTCCGATCGGGCGCCTTGGCGGTCAGCTCGCAGGCGCCGCCGGCGCCGGCCGGCAGCCGTAGCCGCAGGCGATGGCGTGCGCTGCCGGTGGGCACGACATCGGCCAGCGCCAGCGCTCCTGAGGCCGGCGTAGGCCAGCCGCGCATCGGCGACAGCGCCGGCGGGGCTTTTTCCTCGGCGCTGGCATGGTTTCGACTATCACCGGGGTGTGCAGCCTGCCATTTGGCGACGCCGGCCACGACCCCGATCGCAGTGATGGCGAGGCCGCCGATCCAGTATTTAAGTGCCATTGCGGTTGCCTATGACGCCACGAAACCGGGCCCGCACGATCGCTTTGGTCATACCTGTGGCTCGGCCCAGTTCGGCAGTCGATCGCGACAGTATTCGGTGGCGCTGGGCGTGTCTTCAGCATCGAAATCGGGCGTGTCGCCGCGCTCGCCGTGGGTAAAGCGCGGGCAGTTCTCGAGCTGGCCATCGGCGTCGTAGATCACCCAAATGCCCTGCTTTTCGCCCTGGTCGTCGTAGTCGCCGGCGGCCCTAAGCGGGCCGTCGTCGCGCAGGACTTGCCAGTGGCCGTAGCGCTTGTCGTCGCGATATTCGCCCTGCCAGGTGAGCGCATGGCTATGGTCGATGATCTGCCAGTGTCCGACGCGCTTGCCCTTGGCATAGTCGCCGCGCTCGTCGATGCGGCCGGCGTCGTCGTAGCCGATGAACTCACCGTCGGGCTGGTCGTGCTTGAAATGCAGGCTGGCAATGCGATCGCCGTCGCGGTCGGTGCGCATCGCAGCGCCGGTGCGCTCGCCGTCGGCGTTGAAACGGCCGTGTTCCAGGCCATCGGGGCCGGGCCGGACATAGGCGCCTACGCCGTGACCGTCGCGTTTGTCGTAGCGATAGGTCAGGCGCCCGTCGCGGTCGAATTCGACGTCCACGCTACGGTTGGCTTCGAGATAGCGGGTTAGGCGGCGACGCAGGTAGCCGTTGCGCTCGTAGGTCTCGACCACCCGTCGCCGGTCGTCGCCACTGCCGACGATACGCTCATGCCGGATGCGCTGGCCGGTCTTGGAGTCGAAGCGCGAACGCTCGACGACCTCCTGGCTGCCGTCGTCGGCATAGACGGTTTCACGATACGGCTTGCCGGTACGGCTGTATTGTCGCCAGGTGCCGACTCGCTTGCCATCGGCATAGTGCCCTTCCTTGCGCAGCTGGTCCGAGCCCGAATAGAAATAGCGTGCCGTACCGTCCTTGTGGCCGGCGCGATAGTGGACTTCCTGCGTCAGCTGGCCGGCGCTATAGGCGCGGAACCAGCCGTCCGGCCGATCGTTGTGAAAATGGCTGCGGGCCACCAGGACTTGCTTGTCGCCGAGGGTGGTGTATTTCTCGACCACGCCTTCCATTTTGTCGTCGTGATAATGCGACAGCTGGAACAGGGTGCCGCGTACGAACGTTTTGCGTACCCCTTCGCGCTTGCCGTCGACGTACTCGGTCAGGCAGCTGAGGCGGCCTTTGGCGTCGAAGCAGCGGCTGGTGCCGTCGCGCTGGCCGTGGCTGAACTCGATCGTCGATTTCACCGAGCCGTCACGTCGGTAATTGGTGATCTTGCCGTCCAGCTCGCCGTCGTCATCGCGCTGGCCGGCCTGCGATTTGGAATGATCGTCGGGCCGATAGCGGGTGTAGGGGCCGACCAGATCGGTATCGTCGGCCATATAGTTCCGGGCGTTGATAAAGCCGCGGAAGTGCCGGCCACCGTCGTCGACCGTATCGATCGACAGCGGCCAGCCGGCGGCCTGTTGCTCGTCGCCGACCGTAACCTTATAGGCGGCTTTGTCTTTGGGCGTGGCTTCGTAGTCCAGATCGAGCCAGTAGATATTGGCGGCTTGGGCGTCGGCTACGAGCAGCAGCGCACCGAGGGCGAACCAGCGCAGGCCGCGCAGCGTCGGGTGGTGCATCAGGCGCTTCATTGGTAGTCCCCGAGTTCGTTGTGCCAATGTTTATCGATTGGCTGGCCGCTAAAGCCGATCTGCTGGATCGTGGCCACCCGGCCCCAGAAGCGCACCGTGCCGTCGTCGGCCAGATAGTCGCCCAGCGTCGACTGCTTGGCTTCGTCGTGCCAGGTATCGAGCCGATCGTTGGGTTTGGCATCGAGGCGCATCGGCCGCAGCGGCTTGCCGTTGTTGTCGAGAAAGCGCAGGCGTTCGAAAAACGCGGTGGCCGGGGTGTCGGCATCGACCGGGTGGCCGAGCACATCGGCAATATCGACCAGCCACGGGGTATCGCCCTGCTGATGGTCAGCGCGCTGCCACTGCGGCTGGCCCGGGCAGTGCAGGGTGGTATCCACGGCGATATCGTAGAAATACCGACGCACGCCGTCGTCGGTGGCCAGTTCCCAGTCGCGCAGGCCGGCATTGGCCGGTTCGTCGTCGTCGCGGGAAAGCGGCCGGCGCACATCCTTGCGAGGCTGCCAGACCAGGGCGTGGCCGTTTTCGGCCGGGGCCTTGGCCTTGAGTTCACAGGCCTGGCCGAGGCCGGCCGGCAGGCGCAGCCGCAGGCGGTTGAGATCGGCATCGCGCGGGGCGAGACCGTCTAGATCGAGCGCCTGCTCGGGGGCGGCGTCCAGGCCGAAGATATGATGGGTGTCCGGCGGCGGCGCGCTGCGGTCGCGATAGCGCAGCGCCTGGTCGGTGAACACCACCTGCATCGCCCTCGAATCATCGCCGAAGCGGGTGTAGGCCAATGGCAAACGCTGGGCCTGGCCTTCTACCCTGAACTGCGCGTGCTCGGCCATCGGATGGGCTACGCGGGCGATCAGCCCGGCTTCGACCGGCGCGAGTGGCGCGCCATAGCGGCGATTGGTGTTGAATACCTTGAGCCCGGCGTAGGACTGGGTGCGATCCACGAAGAAGTTGCCCTGATCGTTGGTGACTTCGATGCGCCATTGATTCGACTGGCCCTCGATCGGAATCGCGCGCGCTACGGCATCCTTCTTTCGAAGTTCGGTCGGATGATCGGCCAACTCGATGCCGGTGTGCTGCCGGGGGCCGGTGCTACGATAGGTGAATCTGGCCTGGACCCCGTGGATCGCCGACAGATCGGCGCTGCCCCAGCCGAGCGGGCGCAGGCTGATATGGGTGCCGATCCGGTCGTCGACCAGGGTGAAACGCATTTCGTCGACGACCATCGGCAGATCCAGCGCCTGGCCGTCGGCGCCGGTGAGCGTCAGGCCGGCCAGCGTGACATGGCCGGGCGATTGCTTGTCCTCGATGTTATAGGGCGCTTCGAGCACGAGCTCGTGTTGGTCGGAATCCACTTTGAAGGTCGCGCCCGACTCGGCGAACAGAGGGTCCGGAGCGGCGTTGCTGTGCTGCGGGTCGTGGGTGTCGTCGTCGCTCTGCGGCAGATGCAGCGGATAGTCGAAGCTGTCGTCGTCTTCGTCGCCGGCCAGCTGGGCCACGCGCTCGAAGCCGGCCAGACTGTTCTGGAGGTCGCCAGCGGCGGGATCCTCCGGCAGGGCCTGCATCGATAGATCCAGATGGATCGGCACGCTGCGGCTGCCCTGGGTACCGGTCTGATCGGCGACCAGTGCCAGCGATTCGATCCAGCCGGAGTCGCGGGCGATGCGCATTTTGCCGTGTAGATGGTCGAGGGTCATGGTGACGGGCGCGTCGTCGTCGCCAAGTGGTACCTGGACCGGCTGGGTATCTTCGGCGCGATCGATTGCCACCACGATAGCTTCGGGGCTGACCTTGGTGACGGTCAGCTTGAGCTTGGGCAACGTCTGGAAACCGCCGGCGGTGCGCGTGGCGCCGGCGCGGGCGGGCAGCTGGGTCAGCACGCCCGGCGCGTTGAGCTGTTGTTTGAACTGATCGAGGCGCTGGATCGCGCTGTGCTGCATGACCGCTTCCCAGGCATCGCGATTGGCCGGGGTGAGCTGGGTGTGGCCGTCGTGGCCGATGGTGAGATCGAAGCCAGCGCGCATCGCGGCAGCGATGGGTTCGCGAGCGCTATGGTCGGTGCGGGTGCTGTCGAACAACACCCGATGGCCCATCTTGCCCACCATATAGCGTGGCTCGACGCGCAGCGTGGTGGCGTCATGGTCGCGATCGGTGACGCGATAGCGCACCACGCTCTGCAGAATCACGGCTCGGTCGAACACGCTTTCGCCGGGGGCCACACCGACGCGTAGGCCGATCCGGTATTGGTGGCTGTCGCCGACCGCCGGGGCAAAGCGCACAGCGCTGGAGGGCCGGCTCCAGACAAACGCGGTAACGGCGACCGCGGCGATCAAAAGGCCGATCGCGCCCGAGGCGATGGCGATGCGTTTTCCGGACAAGAGACCCCCAGTGAACAGTGCGCATGCCGGCGTCGATCGGGATGCGATCAGGCAACAACAGACGCGATCATCGATTGGATTGCGGCGACATTGATGTCACTGCGGGAAAGAAAATTAACAGCAAAACCGATCGATTTCACCGCTATATAGCGCGCTATTATCTGGCTTAATAGGGGAAAACCCGGATAAGCGGCCCACGGGTTCGAGCCTGCCCCGGTGTCTTATGACTTGGTTTGTCGCCACGGTCGACGCCCGTGAACGATGGCCTAGTCGTGCCCTGCGGCCAGGACGGGCCCAGAACCGGCCAGACCAGACCAGAACAGAACAGAACAGAACAGAACAGAACAGAACAGACCCGGATTGATGCCAGGCCATAGGTCGATACCGCCGTATCAGCAGGCCCTAGGGCGTGTCGTCATAACAGACGCCACCGCATGACGCCCGTTCATCGGGTCGGGCCGCACGGTCAAGGCCTGCAACGCCACCTGGCGCGGTGGGCGGGCATCACCCGGAAGCTGTGCCCCCTGGGGCAGCACGCCGGCGTTATCGTTCGCTCACATGGCTGGGCCACGCTCACGATGCTTTGGTTTGCCACCTCTGGGCGCGGGTGCGGCGGTGTATCTCATGACGACACGCCCTAGTCAGCCGCGGTTTTGGCGCGCTGCACGCTCAACCAGGTCACCATCGCGATGATCAGCGCCATACCGACCAGCTGTAGGGCCCCAAGACTGTCGCCGAGCACGAGCAGGCCGAACAGCGCGGCCGTGACCGGTTCGGCCATCGCGACCACGGAGGCCAGCACGGGCGAGGTATCGCGCAGCCCGTACACGTATAGCGGAAACGAGAGACCGGCCCCGGCCAGGCCCAGGGCGACCAATAAACCGAGATCGGCAGACCCCAAGGCGTCGCCGGCACGGCTGATATCGATCAGCGGCAGCAGTACGAACACGAACACGGCGAAGGCGATCGTCAGCACCGTGGGCGGCCGGCCATAGCGGTTGGCCTGGCCGAAGCCGAAGATGAATACGGCATAGGATAGGCCACCGGCCAGGCCGGCAAGAATGCCGATCCAGGACAGCTGCCCCGGATCGACTGCGAAAACCCGGGTCAGCAACACTACACCGAGCATGATCAAAGCCAGCGCCAGCAGTCGGGACCAGCGCAGCGCCTCTGTGCCCATCAAAAGCGCAGCCAGATAGACATACAGAGGCGCCGTATACAGTAGGGTGGCGGCCACCGACACACTGGTATGGGCGATGGCAACACAGTAGAAACTCAGGTTGCCGGCGACCCCGAGCCCGGCAAGGGCCGAGGCGGTGATCAGCCGCCAGTCGGGCCGCGATCGAACCGCGCCCGTGGCCAGCCACCAGCACAACAGCAGCACGCCGCCGATCGCACCGCGGCAGAACGCGATCAACAACGGCGCCCAGCCGTGCGAAATGAGCAGACCAGATAGCCCGCCCGACAGACCCCAGAGAGCAGCAGCAGCGATAATCAGCGGCGGCCCGGCCAACCACGACATGGGCGAGTCCTGCCCGCGAAAACGATGGCCCTATGCTGACCGATCGAGCGTCGGGTTGCATCGCAGTTATTTGAACGCTGCGATCAACGATATTGAATCGGCCGGGTCAGTCGACCGGCGCCGGGCCCGGTGCGCTCGCCCCCAGATGCATGGCCATGAACGACAATACATCCGCCGCACGGTCGATGCGCTTGTCGGTCGGCATGTAGTTGTGGCTGGTCTGGGTATCGACACGCAGCAGGATCGGGTGCGTACAGTCTTTGGCTTGGCTCTGGGCATGCTGGAGCGTGGCCGCGAACTTGTAGGTATGGCTCGGCACCACGCGGTCGTCATGGTCGGCCGTGGTCAGGAGGGTCGGCGGATAGCAGCTGCCGTTTTTGACGTTGGCCAGCGGTGAGTATTTGACCAGCCAGGAAAACGCCTGCTTGTCGTCCGAGGTGCCGTATTCCGGCGCCCACAGCGCCCCGCCCGAGAATTTCTGGTAGCGCAGCATGTCCTGAACCCCGGCCCCGGCATAGGCGGCGCCGAACAACTCCGGATGCTGGGTGATCGAGGCCCCGACCAGCAGGCCGCCGTTGGAATAGCCCTCGATGCCGAGATGCGGCGTACGGGTGTATCGGTGGTCGATCAGATAGTGGGCCGCCGCGGCGAAGTCGTCGAACACATTCTGTTTATTGCCCTGCATGCCGGCGTGGTGCCAGGCCTGGCCATATTCGCCGCCGCCGCGGATATTGGCCACGGCATAGATGCCGCCCATATCCAGCCAGGTCGCGACCGATTTGGAAAAATGCGGCGTGATGCTGATATCGAAGCCGCCATAGGCATACAGCAGGGTCGGATGACTGACGTCTTTGTTCAGGCCCTTGGCATGCACGATGAACATCGGGATCTTCGTGCCGTCCTTTGAGCGATAGAACACCTGATCGGTGACGTACTTCGTGCTGTCGAAGGGCACCTTCGGCTGGAAGACGGTATCGCCTTTGCCGGTATCGACGTTATAGCGCAGCACCGAGCCCGGAGAGAGAAACGAGGTGAAGGCGTAGTAGATCGTATCGCGGCTGGTTTTCGCGTTGATCGAGCCGACGCTGCCAATGCCCGGTGTCGGCAGCATGGCCTGCTTGTGGCCGGCGCTGTCGTAGAGGGCGACCTGGCTTTTCACGTCCACCAGCCGGTTCACCAGAATCCGGCCACCGGCCAGGGTCGCGCCCTGAATCACGGAATCCCCCTCGGGGACGATCGACTGCCAGTTATCGGGCTGGTCGAGCTTGAAAGACACGATTTTGCCTTTCGGGGCATCGCGATTGGTCAGCAGATAGAGGGTCTCGCCATCGTGGCCGATCGGCTGGTACTCGGCGTCGTTCGCGGTAAACAGCGGCTTGGGCTTGGCCGCGACGTCCGGATGATCGGGATCGCCCAAGTCGGCGATATACAGCTCGTTATTCGACAGCGTGCCCTTGTTGAGACTGATATAGAGATAGCGGCCGTCGTCCGAGACCGTGCCGCCGACCACCCAGTCGGCCAGCTTCGGCCGTTGGAAGATCAACGTATCGGCCGACTGCGGCGTGCCGAGTTTGTGGTAGTACAGCGATTGCACCGACACCTTGTCGGCGATCGCATCGCCGCTGTCCGGCTTGGGATAACGGGAATAGAAAAAGCCTCGGCCGTCGTGGGTCCAGGACAGTCCGGAGAACTTCACCCAGCGGATCACGTCGTCGGTCGGCTTGCCGCTGGCCGTATCCAGCACATGCAGCGTCTGCCAGTCCGAGCCGCCCTGCGACAGGCCGTAGACGACGTGCTGGCCGTCGTCGGAGGGTTTATAAGACAGCAGCGCGATCTGGCCGTCTTCGGACAGGGTGTTCGGATCCAGCAGCGTGCGTGCCTCGGTCGCTTTGCCGTCGATCGGCCGGACCTTGAGGACGCTCTGATCCTGCAGCCCGGTATTGCTGCTATAGAACAGCTGGTCGCCGGCCACATATGGCACCGACTGCGAGGGCACGTCCTCGAGCGCGGTCAGGCGTTGATGCACCCAGCTGTGGCCGTCGAAGGCGCCGATCCGCTGGGCAGTCAGCGCGTTCTCGGCCGTGACCCAAGATTTCAGCTTGGGTGCATCGAGCTGTTCCATCCATTGATAGGGCGCGGACACTTGGGTGCCGAAATAGGTATCGACCGTATCGTCGCGATGGGGGGTCGGATAATCGGCCGTGGGGCCGGCCAGTGCCGAACCGGCCATGCCGAGGCCGAGCAGGGGCGCAACCCAACGGCGAGTCCGTGGATGAATCATGCGGGATCTCTTGAGTGCACTCGTGACAAGGCGATATCGCTAGCAATTTTTGCGCCGTCGGCCAAGTACGCAGGGCGTACCCGACGACGTACCGCCGCCGCTATTCATAGGCGCGAACCGCCGAAGCCGTTCGCCAAGAGTCCGTCAATATCAGACATAAACTGGCCGAAAAGGACGGCTTGTCGATTGCCTGAAGAGCGCGAACACCCCGTCTGGCTCAGAATCAGGCCAGAGTGTCATTGTGGACGTGTAACGGGCGCGATTTCCGTGTCAGCTCGGTCGGCTTGGCGATCTCGGGGCCGCTGGGGGCGTAGGCGCGCTGTGGGCGGTGGCTGCTGATACTCGGCAAGGCGCGTGCCTGGGTCGAGGCGGCCATGGCGAAGACGCGCCATGCCGCAGAGCGCCCTAAAGGCGTTGGCCGAGCGCGCCCTCGCCCGACGGCATCCGTGTCCTACGATGAACGATCCGACGGTCTTCCCGTGTTATCGCCCGCTGCAAGGGCAGTAGCGCGAGGTTCGCGATGTCTTGTTGCCGCCGGTCGTCATGATGCAGAACGCGCTTGGCGCGGACGCGCACGAAACCTCAACACGCTCTAGAACTGCCACTGGAACACGATCGCCGAGGTGATCAGCAGGGCCATGACCTGGTGGAAGGCCACGACCGCGCCCGGCGCCTTGGGTTTTAGGTTGACCGACTGGAACAACAGAAAACCTACCGCGATCTGTACCAACACCAAGGCAAAGGCGACCGGATAGGTCGGCATGTACCAGCCCAGCGTGCCCAGTACCAGCAGCCCGGCGCTGCCGTGCAGAACGAAGATCCACTGTGGTTTACGCTCGGGCATGGTGAACTGGCCGAGCGGCTGGCCGAAGCCGCGGCCGCCGGTGACGACGCCGCCCATGAAGATCGCGAACAACAGCGCATGGGTCGGGATGATGATCAACAGATAGTAGCCGAGCCCGATGTTGGCATGGGCCAGCGGCAGCAGATAGGCCATGAACACCAGGTAGGCGAGCAGGCCGTGGATACCGTGCACGATCGCCGGCGCCCGCCCGGCCAGCACATACAGCACGCCCATGCCGAACAGGGCGGTGGCTATGATCAGCCCAAGCCCGAGGAACATTTCATACACCGGATGCACGATCACCAGCGCCACACCGACCAGCCCGACCAGCGTGGCCACGACTCGGTGGGCGGCTTCCGGGTCGCCGCGCAGCATCAACACCACGATGTTCTTGGTATAAGGCCAGCGCGTGCCCAGTGCCAGGCCGAAACCAAAGCCTTCGACAATGCTACCGAGCATGATCAGTACCGCGGCAAACACGACCTGGGCGACCAGCAGCCCCTGGGTCAGCGCAGTCCAGGCCGAACCAGGCGTGTCGAGGTCGGTCCACAGGCCGAGCAAGACGCCACATGCCAGCAGGGCTCCGATGCCGAGGCCCACTGCACGAACCAGCCAGGTCAGCTCGCCTTCGACCACGTGATCGGGATGGGCGGCCGGATCCGAGGCCGTCGGGTCGGACTGCGCAGTATTCGAAGTCATGGTTTACCTATGCCAAAGAATTGAAACAACCGCCGGCGCAGGTTGCGCGAGCGCGAGACCAGGCGTCGCGGCAAGTCGCTCGGCCACGGCGGCAAGGGATTATAAATTGCATAATGCAATTAAAGGCCGCAGCAGGCCTCAGCGTCGGGCGCATTGCGCCGCGCCGGCGAGCACGTCATGGTGATTGTACCGCTGACATGCTGAGGAAACCGTTATGCAGGATCGACCTGAATGCCGCGGTCTACGGGCCCGAGCGCGCCAGGCGCGCCTAGGATTCGTTGTGCTTGTTCTGGCAGCCGTCGTGGGCCTGGCCTCGACGGCGCATGCCGAAACCGGTCAAGCACCGAAACCTGGGCAAGTTATCGCCATGATCGGGGCCGGGGACGTCGGCAGCACACTGGGCACGCTCTGGGCAGCCGCGGGCTACCACGTCATCTTCGCCACCCGGCATCCCGATCAGCTCGACGAGGTGGTCGCCGCAGCCGGCCATGGCGCCGAAGCCAGTGCAGTTGGCCCGGCGATCCAGCAAGCCGATATCGTTGCGCTCGCCGTGCCCTATAAGGCGGAGCCGGCCATCGCCCGGCAATATGGCTCGGCCCTGAAGGGCCGCATCCTGGTCGACGCCGACAATGCGTTTTCCGGGCGCGATGGCGAAGTAGCGACCCAGGCAGAGCAAATGGGCGAGGCCCTGTACTCGGCCAAGCTGTTTTCCGGCACCCGCTTCATTCGTGCCTTCAATATGATTTCGGCCAGTCGCTACCCGGCGCCGGGCAATCTGGACGCCACGAATTTCGACGTGGTCTATACCACCAACGACGACAGCGTGCGCTCGGTTGCCGAAGACCTGATCCGCGCCACCGGCGGCACGCCGGTCTACAAGGGCGATCTGGCCAACGCACCGGAATATTGACACGCCCTGGGCTCATGACCGGACCCGGCGGCGCGGTACAGTGGTTTGGGCAATCCAGCGTTGGTACACGCTGCTACAGCAACGACTGCAGTATGGGCTAAACCTGTTCTTATTCTGACCCGGTGCCTGGCGCGGGTCGGGCCAACGACTCGATACGCCCGAGCGTGAGAGCAGCGACAGCTGTGATCAGTGCAACCGCACTGCCTAGGATGAACGCGGCGGCCGGGCTGAAGCCCTGAATCATCAGGCCGCCCAGGGCGCTACCGCCGGCAAAGCCCAGATTGTGCAGCGCATTGATCCAGCTGCCGGCCTCGGTGGCATGCCTGTGGCTGGCACGGACATCGGCTTCGGCATAGGCGATGACGAACGACGGAGTGATCGCCAGCCCGGTCAGCAACAATGTGCTCGCGAGCCAGGCAAACCCGGTTGCCACCGCGGACAGGGCCAGGCCGCCGGCTATTAGCACCGCCAGGCCGCTGAGTTCAAACAGCGCCGTACCGCGACGGGCTCGCCGGTGCCAGAGCAGCCCCCCGAGCATGCTGCCGATCGCTAACGCAGCTTCCAGCGCGCCGGCCCAGCCGGGCCCGCCCAGGGCATCGGCGCGCCCGATCAGCGCCAGACTGGTCAAGCCAAAGGCGATCGCCAGGGTTGCAACGACCCCCAGCAAGGGCCACAGGGCCGGCTCGCGCAGAATGCCCATGATCGACCGTGTGGCCTGGCGACCGGTGCGTGTTTCGGCATGGCCACCGTCGTCGGCCTGCCAGGCCATGCCGAGCACGCCAAGGCCGGCGGTCAGCGCACACAGCAATAAAAGACCGCGGGGGGCAGCCACGGCGAGCCAGCCGCCAGCCAGCATCGGCCCGATCAGAAAGATCGTTTCTTCGCCGATCGTATCCAGGGTATAGGCTGAGCGTTTCAGGGCTTCGTTATTGGCGGCCCATTCCCGCCAGAAGTGACGACTCGCCGGGCCCAGGGCGGGCGCACAGGCGCCCGTCAGGCCGGCCAGGCCGAAGACATAGAACCCGAGCCCGTCGGACGCCAATGCCAATATCACGAGCAGCCCGACGAACAGGCTGCCGACCGGCAACAACACGCGCCGTGGCCCAAAGCGATCGATGAGCCGCGCTTGGTACGGCAGTATCAGGGTGGCCGCGCCAAGCGCAGCGCTGGCCGCCCCGGCTGCCGCGAAACTCTGGGTGTTTCTCTGAACGGTGAAAATGAGAGCCAACGGCAGCAAGCCGTAGGTCAGCCGGCCGACGAGCGCGAACGAAAAGACCGTACGGGCGCGCCGATCAGCCAGGATCGCGGCCATACCGGGGCCGCGGATCGATGACGATTTCATAGCCAATAGTCCACATGAGCCCGTGCCGGAGCACGAGCGGGCTTTCAGGGTGAAACCGCAGCGTCGTGGCTGCGTCCCGGGCCGGGGCTATGGCTGGTAAATCGTCATGGTCACCGGTTTTAAACCGGCGGCGCGGCCGGCGTCAACGATGCGTCGTGGCTATCGAGGTGATCTGCGGGCGGCCTTGGCTTACGCATCGCAGCCAGGCACGGCTCGATCGCGGCCGGTCACGATCGGGCGCTGCGCTGCCGCTGAATTCAGGAGGCGCAGTTCATGAATATCGTGCCGACCGGCCGCCGGACGCCATCGGTCGCCTGATGATCCGGGCGGTCGGCGGTTATCGCCAGACACCGCGATGCCTGCGGTGTAACAGCCTGGGGCACGGGCCCGGATCGAGTGGCCCGAGAGCATGTTGAGGTTTCGTGCGAGTGCGCGCCCAGAGCTGTTTGCAGGGCTGTTTGACTGCAAGCTGAGGCGCCGAGAGTGCAGCGTAGTTGTGCTACGTCAATAAGCGGCAACGCTGAATTGCGGCCAAACAGCCGTTGTTTCGAACGGTTGCGCCCCAAATCGCCGTTACGAGCCTCGATCTTGGCAGGCCCGAAACCTACGGTTCATGCCTCGCCAGTCACGGTTTGGGGCAGCAACGCGGCGCCCGGGCGAAACCGCAACACGCCCTAGTGCATGGTCGGCGAAGCCGCGTCGGGGTCCTCGATCAGGGCTTCGACGTCGGCCGGGCTGAAGACATAGGTCTGGTTGCAGAAATGGCACTGGGTTTCGATCTCGCCCTGTTCGGCGATCACGCTGCGCAGCTCCTCGGCGCCGAGCTGGTGCAGGGCCACACCGAAGCGTTGTCGCGAGCAGGTACAGGCGAACATTACCGGGGCCGGATCGAACAGGCGCGGCTGTTCTTCGTGGAACAGCCGATAGAGTACGTCGCGGCTGTCGAGTCCGGTCAGCTCTGCGTCGGTGATAGTGGCCGCCAGATGATTGAGCCGTTCCCAGGCATCGGCGTCCGGGTCGGCGGCCAGCGAGGTGGATTCGGCCGGCAGTTGCTGTAGCAGCAGGCCGGCAGCACCTTGTTCGTCGGCGGCTAGCCAGAGCCGGGTCGGCAGCTGTTCGGACTGGGCGAAATAAGTTTCTACGCAGCCGGCGATGGTCGGCTGGTCGAGGGCGACGATGCCTTGATAGCGACGGCCTTCCTTGGGATCGAGGGTGATCACGACCTTACCCTCGCCCAGCAGGCCGTGTAGGGAGAGATCTTCGAGTTCGGCGACCGCCTCGGAGTCGAAGCGGGCGATGCCACGCAGTCGCTGGGCGCGTTCATGATTGCCCGGGTTGGATTCGGCCATCAGCAGATTGACTGCACCGCTGCCGCGGATTTCCAGCCCCAGCGTGCCGTCGAGTTTGACGGTCGCGGTTAGAAGCGCACAGGCCGCCAGCAGTTCGCCGAGCAACCGCTGAATCGGCTCGGGATAGTCGTGGTTGGCCAGCGCTTCCTGATATGTGGCGTCGAGCTGGGCAATTTCGCCGCGTACGGCGGTCCCGTCGAACAGAAAGCGTTGCAGTTGATCGGCAGCCATGAGCACCTACCCGTGAGACAGATGTGTAGGGAGATAGTCATGATCGCCGGTTTATTCAACGCCCGCCAATTGGGGCCGGCGCGACTCAGCCAGGTTCGGGCCTGTCCGAATCGCGCCCTGCGCTTTGCCCGCTAGGTGGCAAATCCGAGGCGCCACCTACGACGCATACAGTTGAGTCTAGGTCGTTGCGCTTCGAGCAGCGCGTAGTGCATCCACTAGGGCCGCCATATAGGCGCCATTAAGATAGTGCAGGTTGTCCGGCAGCTCGAAGCGCTGGCGCTGGCAGGCCAGAGTCGGCGCGTTTGGGGGCGCGGCATCGCTCATGCCGGCATACGGGCTTCGGTTTCGTTCCAGAGCTTGGCTGCCAGATCCAGGTCGTTGGCGGTATCCGAGGTCGCTGCCGGCTGGCGTTTGACGAAATATTCGCCGCGATAGCCGGCTGCTTCATCCGAACGGGCCAGCCAGATGCCAGTATCCGCGCCTTCGGCGGCATCGATCAGCACCGAACCGAGCATTCGGCGTACCACCTCGGGCAGTTCGTGCCACAGCCCGGTGGCGACCGCGCCGGGGTGAAAACAATTCACCGCCACGCGGGTATCGGCCATGCGTCGCGCCAGTTCCCGGGTGAACAGAATATTGGCCAGTTTGGCCTGGGCATAGGCTTGGACCGCGAGCTTGTGTTTACGGGGCTGGTCGAAGGTCGGGAACCGGATACGGCCAAGCCGGTGGGCGAGCGAGGCCGTGACCACGATACGCCCGGACTCGGCGGCGGCGATCGCCGGGCGCAGATGCTGGACCAGCCGGAAATGCCCGAAGTGCATGATGCCGATCATGGCTTCCAGCCCGTTCGGCAGCGACCGGGTGCCGTGGGTATACAGGCCGGCGTTGAGAATCAGGGCATCGATGACCGGCATGCGCTGGATGATCTGTTCGGCGAACCGGTCGATGTCCGAGAAATCGCCGAGATCGAGCGCCATGGCCTCGATCTCGGCCTCGGGATGTTCGGCGCGTATTTTTTCGGCGGCCGCCTGCGATTTGGCCAGATCACGCGAAGCGATGATCACATGATCGCCACCTGCGGCCAGGGCCGCGGCCATTTCTCGGCCAATGCCACTGTTGCCACCGGTAATCAATACGTTGCGCGTCATTTCGCCAACTCCCCGTTACGCGGCTGTGTCGCTGGATATCAAAACATTCGTGTCCAAGACCGTGCAGGGCAGTATGCGCGCGATATCAGGCCGGGGGAATCCAGAGCCCGTCTTTGGTCGCACGGTATGACGCGCCCGCGGCTGCGACTGGCATCATGTGGACCGCACTCAAGGCGAGGCCGACTTATGCGCGCTTATAGGATTCATGCCCAGGGCGATCTGCGCCTGGACCACGTCGCCGAGCCGGAGCTGGCGCCGACCGAGGTCCGGCTGGCGCTGGCCTACGGCGGGATCTGTGGCTCCGATCTGCATTATGTCGCCGAGGGCCGTGCTGGTAATTCGGTTTTGCTCGATCCCATGATCCTCGGCCATGAATTGTCCGGGCGTGTGATCGAGGTCGGCGCGGCCGTGAACGATCTGGCGATTGGCACCGCGGTGGCGGTCAATCCGGCGCTGTCCTGCGGCGCATGCCGGATGTGTCGGGCTGGCCGGACCAATCTGTGTTTTTCCATGCGTTATATGGGCAGTGCGGCCTATCGCCCGCATACCCAGGGCGGTTTTGCCGAGCGGCCGGTGGTCGCGCGCAGCCAGTGTGTGGTGCTGCCAGAGGGCGCCGATCTGGCCCGGGCGGCGCTGGCCGAGCCGTATTCGATCGCCGCGCATGCGGTCAATCGGGCCGCGGTCGCGGGCACGCGCGTGCTGGTCACCGGCGGCGGCACGATCGGTGCCCTGACGGCGATCGCTGCCCTGCGCGCCGGCGCGGCCAGCGTGACGGTTGCCGACATCGAAGCCGGGGCCCGCCAGCGCGTCGCGGCCCTGGCCGATGTCGAGGTGCTGGATGCCGGCGACGCAGATGCGATGGCCGCGATCGCGGCCGACCCAGCCTTCGATGTCGCTATCGAGGCGGCGGGCGCTGCACCGGCGTTAAATACGGCGATGGCCTGCGTCGAACCTGGCTCGCGTATCGTCCAGGTTGGCTTTCTGCCGACCTCTGGAGTCGACCTCAACCGCCTGATCACGCGCGAGATCGAGTTACTCGGCAGCTATCGCTTCGTGGACGAATTCGATACCGCCGTTGCGGCGGTGCTCGCCGACGATCGCCTGGCCGCTGCGATTACCGGTATCCATCGCTTCGACGACAGTGCGGCCGCGTTTGCCAGTGCCGCCGACAAGGCCCGGCATCTGAAGGTGATGATCGGCGCGAGCGACTAGGCGCGTTACAACGTGGTATATGCCCGGGCCGCCGTACTTGGCGCACGGGCGCCTCGCATGCGGTTATCGGCCGGCCGGCCGGGCGCTCGCGGCGGTAGGCGTGACCAACCGGCCGGCGTATAGGGAATGTGACAGTGGCCGCGCCGGGGCAGGCTGCGGCATCATGAGCCGGTTAATTCCTGGGCTCGGAGACTTCATGCAATCCGACGGCGAGCCAGAACGGCACGCTCGGACGTATTCGCAATGGCCAAGCGATATCCCGGCTTCGGGCTGGTGGTCGATTGTGCGCGGCGTCGGACGCGGTCTGGGCCGTCATCAGCTCGGCACCGATGCCGCAGCGATTTCGTTTCTGGCTCTGTTCGCGATCTTTTCTGCCGTTGCGGCGTTCGTGGCCTTCTATGGTCTGTTTTCCGATCCCACGCTGGTGGTCAAAGACATGAAGGCACTATCTGGCTTCGTGCCGGCCGATGTCGTGTTGTCGATGATCGGACAGATGAAAAAGGTCGCGATGCATGCCACTTCAACTCTTTGGGCGGCCGGTATCTTCAGTGCCGTAGTGGCGATCTGGTGTGCTCAGCAGGGCGTGGGCGCGTTGATGGTGGCGCTGAATGCGGCTTATCGCCAGTCGCTTCCCGTGGGCAGCTGGGGGCATATCTGGCGTTCACTAGGCATGGCGATGGCCGTCATCATCGGTTTGTGCCTGGTTTCGGTTCTGGCGATCGGTCTGCCGGCTATGGCTCAGGCGCTGGGCGCGCACCTTTGGCTGTCGGAGCTGGTGCGTGCGGTCGGCATGGTGCTCGGTGGGCTGGTGCTGTTTTTCGGTCTGGCGCTGCTGTATCGCTGGGTGCCCGATCGCGAAACGCCGCCGCGCTGGCGTTGGGTCCGGCTAGGCGCCGGGGTGGTCGTGCTGTTTTGGACGATCGCATCGATTCTGTTTTCGGTGTTTCTCGCCTATTCGGACTCGTATACCGCCATGTACGGTTCACTGTCCGGCGTCGTATTGTTGTTGACACTGACCTACGTGACCGTGCTTACGGTGCTGGTCGGCGCCGAATTCAATGCCCAGCTCGAGGCCGAAGCCACCGGCCACCAGCTGGATCAGAAATAGGCCCTGAGCAGGCTCTAATCCGCTGGCTCGTCGCGGGGGCCATCGCTGGGCAGGTGGGGTTCTTCGCCGATCACCTCCTGCACATAGGTGAGCTGGATGATCACGGTAATAACCAGCGAGATCGGAGCGGCCAGCGACACCCCCAGCACCCCAGCGATCGCACCGCCGATGACCTGGACCGATAGCAGAAAGGCCGGGGCGATCGACGCTGTACGCCGCTGGATCAGCGGGGCCAGCATATAGCCTTCGACGATGTGCAGGATCAGGTACAGCAGCCCGACATAGACCATCGGCCAGAAGCCATGCAGGCCAGCGATCAACAGCGCCGGCACCGCCGAAACCAACGCCCCGAGATAGGGGATGAAGGTCAGCAGGCCGGCCGATAGGCCGAGCAGCAGTGGGAACTGGATGTCGATGGCCCATAGGCCGACCACGCTGCCGACGCCGACGACGCTCATCGAGATCGCCCGGCCGCTCAGCCAGCGGCGCACCGCATCGACCGCCTCAGTGCCGATGAGGCGTGCCTGCGCCTGTCGCTGCGGTGGGCACAGTCGTAATAGCCCGTCGTAGTAGAGCTTGGGCCGCAGGGCCAGATAGATGCCGATGATCACGACCACGAACAGATCGGCCAGGGTGGTGAGCGTGACCGAGGCCGCGCTCGACAGCTCGCGGGTCATCCGTTCGCCGAAGGAATTGGATTCGTTTTTGCTATCGCTCTTGCTTGAGCTCGACGTTTCCGAGGACATCGACTGGGTGACGAACTCTTCGGCGATCTGATAATGGCGTAGCCGGGCCTGGAACTGGTCGATCGACTGGGCGACCTGGTCGCGCAGCTTCGGTGCCTGGGAAACGATGTTCATCGCCCCCAAGACGACTGAGATCCCGAGCACCAGCGCCAGTAATGTGGTCACGCTCATGACCGAGGCATGCCGTGACATACGGGTGAGTTTCGCCCAGACCCGGCCCAGCGCATCGAGCCCCACGGCGACGAGAAAGGCGGCGAAGATCAGCAGCACAGCATGGCCGACCGCCCAGGCGAACCAGAGTAGTGCGACCACGCCCAGGGCGGTGGCCGCGACGATCAGCGACCGGCGCCAGAAATCACGGGTCTCTTCGCGGCTGTTTCGAACCATGTTTGTGTCTCCAAATGGGCGAGCGCCCGGGCCGTGGACCGGGCCATGTTTGCGGTTATCGGGCGCGGTCGCTATCCGGAGGAGTGACGATACCGCCGCCGGCCGGCGATGCCGTCGGCTCAGAGCGTCGACCCTCGGGTGATCGGTTCCGCGAGTCTGCGCTCGATGGGCTTGCGGCGGGTGAGCAGTCGTCGCGCCGGTCATGGCACACTGCCGGCCCGTTCCTGCCGCAATACCCATGGCTGAGACTGCCGACAACGAAGTCACGCTGCGCCGTATTCTGGCCCTGGCCGTTCCCGCGCTCGGCGTGTTGGCCGCCGAACCGCTGTATGTGCTTATCGATACCGCCGTAGTTGGCCATCTCGGGGCGGTCGATCTGGCCGGGCTGGCGCTGGGCGGCACGCTGTTGAGCGTGCTCACCAGCCAGCTCACTTTCCTGTCCTATGGCACCACTGCCCGGACCTCGCGGCTGTACGGTGCCGGTCGCCGTGCCGAAGCGGTGGCCGAAGGTGGCCAGGCGAGCTGGCTGGCGATTGCCGTAGGGCTGTTGGTGTTGGTGCTCGGCGAGATATTCGCGGGCGATCTGGCGCAGTTGCTGGTCGGGCGCACGCCGGTCGCGGAGGCCGCGGCCGAATGGTTGCAGATCGCGCTGCTCGGGGCGCCGGCGATTCTGATCACCCTGGCCGGCAACGGCTGGATGCGTGGGGTCCAGGATACGGTTCGGCCGCTGCGCTACGTGCTGGCGGCCAATATCGTATCGGCGATCGCCTGCCCGCTGTTGGTCTATCCGCTTGGCTTCGGGCTGGTCGGTTCGGCGATCGCCAACGTCATGGCTCAGACCCTCGCCGCGCTGTTGTTCGTGCTGGCCTTGGTACGCGAGCGGGCGCTGGTGCGGCCGGATCTGTCGGTCATGCGGGCCCAGATGGTGCTCGGTCGGGATCTGATCCTGCGTAGTGCGGCCTTCCAGATCTGTTTTTTGTCGGCGGCTTCGGTAGCGGCCCGCAGTTCGGCCGCGGCCGCAGGCGCGCATCAGATCGTCTACCAGCTCTGGGTTTTTCTGTCGCTGGTATTGGATTCGCTGGCGATCGCGGCTCAGTCCCTGATTGGCGCGGAACTCGGCGGCGAACGGACCGCCCGTGCCCAACGGGTCGCCTGGCAGATCACCGGTTACTCGCTGCTGCTCGGGATCGGGCTGGGCCTGTTGTTCGCGCTGCTCTATCCGGTGCTGCCCCAGGCCTTCACCAACGATCGGGCGGTTCTGGCCCAGATTCCCGAGGCTTGGTGGCTGTTCGTCGCTCAGCAGCCGGTGGCCGGCATCGTATTCGCCCTGGACGGCGTGTTGCTCGGCGCCGGCGATGCAGCGTTTCTGCGCACCACGACCCTGGCTTCGGCGCTGGCCGGCTTCTTTCCGCTGATCTGGCTGTCGTATGCCTTCGGTTGGGGGCTGCTCGGGATCTGGAGCGGGCTGACGGTATTTCTGGTCGCCCGTCTGTTGGCCACGGTCTGGCGTACGTATTCCGGTGCCTGGGCCGTGGCAGGCGCCTGAGCCGGCGGGCGCTAGTCGGCGTGGCGATGCCGTAGCGCCCGCGGCGGCGCGGCCTTAAGTCCACCAGTACCGTCTCGTGTGGGGCCCGTCGCAACGCTCGTCGAATGGCCGAACCGGGCACGGCCCAGCCGGTGGACCGCCGGTTTACAGCGTCGATGTGAGGCCCAAGCTGTTGCTCTTTTGAACGATCGTTGTACGACGAAGCGATTATATAAATGTTGAACATATAGGCCGATAGTGCGGGCATCCTGGGCGCGAGCGCGCCCGGGACAGGCGCCGCGTGCTCGTGCCGGCCACACCAGGCGGCCGATACGTGGTCGATATGCAGCCAAGGGAGCACAGTCATGGCACCCACGCACACCCGCGACAAACCGGCCGCCCGAGCACGCTGGTTGCGGCTGATTCCGTTGACAATCCTGGTCTACATCATCTCGTTCATGGATCGGACCAACATCGGCTTTGCCTTCGAAGGCATCGAAAAATCGCTGCATATGCAGGCCGCCGGCGCCGGGCTCGCCGGCGGCATCTTCTTTATCGGCTATCTGTTTCTACAGATCCCCGGCGGCCATCTGGCCGAGCACTGGAGTGCCAAGAAATTCGTCGGGATCATGATTCTGGTCTGGGGCGTGATGGCGGTGGTCAGCGGTTTCGTGCAGTCCTATACCCAGCTGCTGGTAGTGCGGTTTCTGCTCGGTGTGGCCGAAGGCGGCATCTGGCCGGCGATCCTGGTGATGATCGCGCACTGGTTTCCGGCCGAGGAGCGGGCCCAGGCTTTTGGTGTCTGGATCATCAATATTCCGATCGCCTCGATCATTACCTCGCCGCTGTCGGGCTGGATTCTGTCGTTCGCCGACTGGCGCACCCTATTCGTGATCGAGGGCCTGTTTCCGTTCATCATCGCCGCGCCGCTGTGGTGGTGGCTGGCCGCCGACCATCCCTCACAGGCGCACTGGGTCTCTAAAGAAGAACGCGACTATATCGAGGGGGCACTGGCCGAGGAGCATCGCAACGCCCCCGCGGCCAGCGGCTATCGCGATGTGTTCAAAAGCGCGACCGTCTGGAAACTGGTGCTGGTTTACTTCCTGATCCAAATCGGCTTCTACGGCCTCAATCTGTGGATGCCAACGTTGATCCAGACCCTGACCCAGCGTGGCTTTACGGCCGTCGGCCTGATCGCGGCCCTGCCTTATGTTTTGGCCGGTTTCGGCCTGTGGTTCAACGGCTGGCTGGCCGACAAGAGCGGGCGCTATGCCCTGCATGTGTTTCTGGCCATGCTGGTGGCGGCCATCTCGTTGGTCGGCTCGGTGCTGTTGGGCCACGGCCATATCGGTTTTTCGATCGCGCTGATCTGCCTGGCGATGGGCGGTGCGCTGGCCTATGACGGACCGTTCTGGGCGGCGTCTTCGACCACCATGCCGGCCGCAGTGCTTGGCGGCGCACTCGGCCTGATCAACGCGCTGGGTAATCTCGGTGGTTTCGTCGGCCCCTACGTCGGCGGCTATCTACAGGATGCAAGCGGCGGCAGTTTCATCAGTACTGCCGGTTTTCTGGCTGCGATGATGTTGCTCGCCGGGGTGGTGATGTTCAGCGTCAAGGCCGATCGGCGGACCGCGCCGGTCGGCGGCAACGATTGAGCACGGGCGCGTGTTCGGCGGTGCGTCGTGGTCGCGCTATCATGGCGCGCCTATACGGCGCACCGACTCTCAGAGGCTATGTCCGCGACCCGTCAATCGAATATCATCGCCTGGATCTGCGAAGGCGCCGGTTTTGTCGGCATGTCCGCGACCGTGGCGGCCTGTGCACTGGCCTATAACGCCAGTTCCCAGCTCGGCTTCTGGATCGCGATCGCGACCTCGCTGGCTGCGAATCTGCTCTATATCGCCCATATATTCGCCCAGCGTTTTACCGGCGCCCGAATGCTGACCTGGCGTGAAATGATTCTGGCCACGCTGGTCCCGTTCGTGGCTCTGCTCGTGACCATCGCGATCGCCGGGGAAGTCGGTGGGCTGTTCCAGCTGCCGTTCGTCCAGCCGGACCAGCCGGATCCGCAGGTCATCAATATCGGCCCGAAGGATGCGGCCTCGCAAGGGGGCTCAGGGGCCGATTGAGGCCGTCCTCAGGACGGTCTGTTGTTGCGCTCGGAGCCGGCAGAGGCCCAACCGCCGCCAAGTGCCCGGATTAGCGCTACGCTCGCCCTGAGCTGATCGGTCTCGATCCGGATCTGTTCGCTGCGGGCATCTAGGGCGTCGGCCTGGGCGGTGCTGACTTCGATATAGTCGGCCAGACCGCGCCGATATCGGGTAGTCGATAGATCCACGGTGCGGGCGGCCGCGTCGGCTGCGTCCTTTTGCTGCTGCCAGGCCGCACCCAGGTTGACGATCTGGGCTCGGGCATCTTCGACCTGACCAAAGGCCTGTAGCACCGTCGCTCGATAACGGGCGGCGGCGGCATCGGTGGCGGCCTTGGCCTGTTCGACCTTGGCACGGCGCCGGCCAGCATCGAAGATAGCGAACATCAGCGATGGGCCGAGCGTCCAGTAGCGGCTGGGCGCGGTCAACAGATTGTCGAAACTCCCCGAGTTGAAGCCGCCGCCGAGGCCCAGGGTGATGTCCGGAAAATAGGCCGCCTGAGCGACACCGATTCGGGCATTGGCGGCTGCGGTCTGGCGTTCGGCGGCTGCGATATCGGGCCGGCGCTGCAGCAGGGTCGAGGGCACCCCGGTGGGGATGATCGGCAGGTCGGCCAGCCGGGTCTGCGGGGCGAGCGAGAAGTTCGAGGCCGGCGTGCCGACCAGCACGGCGATCGCATTTACTAGGGTCGCGCGCTGGCTTTGGTCGCGAGCGACCCGGGCTTTGGCTGCCTTGAGCTGGGTTCGGGCACGAAACACATCCACGCCGGCGGCCAGCCCAGCGCCATGGCGGCGGGTGACCAAATCCAGGCTGCGGCGATAGGCTGCGACTCGATCGCTCAGTAGCGCGATGCGTCGATCCAGGCCGGACAGCGCCAGATAGGTATCGGCCAGGCGGGCGGCGAGGCTGAGCTGGGTCGAGGCCAGATCGGCCTGGGCGGCTTGGGCCTTGGCCCGGCCCGAGGCGACCTTATTGCGGACTCGGCCCCAGAGATCGAGTTCATAGTTGAGCTGGCCGCCGATCGCGATGTCCTTGTAATTGACTGGGGTACTCGGGCCTTTCAGCGGCCGATTCGGCGAGTCCCGACCAGGCTGGACCTGGCCGTTGGCAGACAGGGTCGGAAACAGGCCAGCCTGGAGCTGGTCGAGATAGGCCTGTGAACGCTGTTCGTTGGCCGCGGCCTCGGCCAGGTCGGCGTTATGCGCCAGCAGGCGTTTTTCGAGTGTATCCAGACGGGCGTCGCCATACACCGTCCACCAGGCGCCGCGCGAGACGTGGTCGGCCGGCGTGGCCGGGGTCCAGCGGTCGTTCGCGGCCGGTTTGTACTCGGCCGGTACAGTCACGCTCGGCGGATGATAATTCGGGGCCAGGGAACAGCCGGCGATCAGTAATAGCAGGCCCGGCGCGAGCCAGCGCAGGCAGGCCGTCGGCGCGTGATCGCGGGCGCTCATGAGCGCTCGCCCTTCGATGCCCCGCCGCGCGGGTCGCCACGATCGACCCGTACGCGGGTGCCGTCGGTCAGCCCGTCCGGCGGGCTATCGATGATCGACTCACCCGGTTTGACACCGCCGGTGAGCGCCACGTTTTCGCCGTAATCGCGGCCGATAGTGACCTGCTGTAGATGGACCTTGGAATCCGACCCGAGGGTCGCCACCTGCATGCCTTTTGAGTCGAAGATCAGGGCGCTCGAGGGGACTTCCAGGCCGTAGCTGTTGTCGGCCAGATCGAAGGTGACCTGGGCATAGCTACCGGGGGTGAGCCGGTGATCGGCGTTGTCGACGATCAGCTGGACCGGCGTGGTACCGGCATTCGGCCGGATCGCCCGGGCGCCGGCGGCGACCTTGGCGCTGAACGATGACCCGGGATATTCGGGCACCGTTAGTTTGGCGGTCTCGCCGACCGTGATCTGCGGGACGAACACCTGCGGAATCTGGACATAGGCCCGTAGCTTGGCGGTTTCGGCCACCGTGAACAGGGCCGGGCCGTCGTGGTTACCCGACTGGATCAGGTCGCCGATGTCAGTATTGCGTGCGGTCACGCGGCCGGCAAACGGCGCCCGGATCTGGGTGAAATCTTTCTGTGCCTTGAGCTCGGACAGCCGGGCCGCGGCGGCCTTGGCCTTGGCCTGCCGAGCTTTGTAGCGGCCGGTGGCCTTGTCGATCGCCTGTTTCGAAACCGCATCGGTGCCGGCCAGGGATTGATAGCGCCGGGCTGTGGTTCGGGCGAGCGCGGCGTCGGCCCGGGCGCTCTCCAGATCGGCCGCCGCTGAAGCAATGCGCTGATCGAGATCCGGGGTACTGATGGTCGCCAGCACTTGGCCGGCGCTGACCTGGTCGCCGATATCCACCTGGCGCGATTTCAGATAGCCATCGACCCGAGCATAGATCGGCGCCGTGGTGAAGGCCTGCATGCGGCCCGGCAAGGCCAGCGGTGCGACTTCGCTATGGGCTGAGACCTTGACCAGCTTGACCGTGGGCACCGCTCGTGAGCTCGACTGCTGGGCCATCTTCTGGCCATGGGCCACACGCGTCCAGGTGCCGATCGTCGCGACCGCGAGCAGAAGCGCGATGAGGCTCAGGACCGCGAGCCACAGCCGGCCCCGCGACGGACAATGGGCCGGATCGTCGGTATGGTCATGGGTCTGTGGATCGTGGCTCATTGTTCGGCACTCCCGGCCGTCGAAACCGCGGGATGTTGATCGGCCTGGCGGGCTGGCGGATAGAAACTAGGGTCATCGGCGGATGCCGGCGACGGCGAGCGGCCGCCGCGGCGGCCGTGGATCATGGCGAAGATCACCGGCACGAACAGCAGCGTGGCCACGGTGGCAAAGATCAGGCCGCCGATCAGAGCCCGCCCGAGCGGGGCGTTCTGTTCACTGCCGGCCGATAGCGCCAGTGACATCGGCAGCATGCCGATCATCAGCGCTAGGGCGGTCATCAGCACTGGCCGGAAACGGATAGTGCCGGCCTCGATCGCGGCTTTCACGGCATCGCCGTGTTCGGCCAACTGCTCGCGGGCGAAGGCCACCACCAGGACCGAGTTCGAAGTCGCGACCCCGAGCGCCATGATCGCGCCGGTCAGCGCTGGCACAGACAGGCCGGTGCCGGTGGCGAACAGCATCCAGACGATGCCGGCCAGGGCCGCCGGCAGGGCGGTGATGATCACGAACGGGTCCAGCCAGGACTGGAAGTTGACCACGATCAGCAGATAGATCAGCAGCATCGCGCCAGCGATCCCCCAGAACAGGCTGGTGAAGGCCGTGTTCATGGTCGTGACCTGGCCGGCGACCTGTACCTGGCTGCCTTTGGGTACGTCTTTCGTGGTCTGGTCGAGGATTTTCTGTACCGCATCCGAGACGCTGCCCAGATCGCGACCGTTAGTCGCGGCATAGATCCGCAGCAGCGGGTCGGTGTTGTATTGGTCGAATACCGCATTGCCGGCCTGGCGCGAGACGGTCGCGATCGCGCCGAGCACATGGGTGCTGCCGTCGGCCGCCTTGATCGGGAGGTTCTTGAGCGCGGCCAGCGAGTTCAGTTGGTACTGCGGGGTCTGGACTACGATCGGATAGGACTGGCGTTTTTTCGGATCCAGCCAGAAGGTCCGGTTGATCTGGCCAGAGCCTGCCAGGTTGGTGCGCAGGGTATTGCTGACCTCGGCCATGGTGATGCCGAGCAGCTGGGCCCGATCGCGATCGACATCGATGCCGAATTCCGGGTTGGAACGGGATTCCTGGATACGGACATCGGCGATGCCGGGAATCCGCTTGAGCCGGGGCAGCAGGCTTTCGGCGTAGTCATAGTTGGCATCCAGCTTCTGGCCGCGGATCTGGATGCTCATCGGCGCCGGCGAGCCGAAATTCAGGGTCTGCGACACGATATCGGCCGGCGGGAAGGAAAAGGTGGCCTGCGGGAACTCGCGCGGCAGACGGTTGCGCAGCTCGGTCACGAAGCCCTGGGTTGGATCGTGGTCGGTCGCCAACGAAATCTGAATATCGCCGTCGTAGGAGCCGACCGTGCCGGTGTTGTTGTAGGCGGTATTGATGCCGCTGCTGGTCAGGCCGATGTTGTCGACGATCGTCTCGATCTGGTCGGCCGGAATGATCTGGCGTACCCGGTCGCGGATATGGGCGAAGATTTTGGCCGTTTCGCCGATCCGCGTGCCCACCGGCACCCGGACATGCATGGTGATCTCGCCAGCATCCACCTTGGGAAAGAAGTTGCGGCCCAGCCCGGGCACCAGCGCGAAGGACGCCACGACCAGAATCATGAAGCCGACCACGAAAGCGACGCGATGCTCGATCGCCTGGGTCAGCACGCCGCGATACAGCGATCGGAACGACTCGAATCGCCGCGCGAAGCCGAGCTGGAAACGGGTCAAGGGATTACGCGAGCGGGCTTTTCGTTGTTCGTGGTCTTCGTCGAACGGCTGGATGAGATAGGCGGCCAGCGTCGGCACCAGCGTACGCGACAGGATGAACGAGGCGATCATGGTGAAGATCACGGCCTCGGCCAGCGGCACGAACAGATAGCCCGACACCCCGCCGAGGAAGAACATCGGCACGAACACCACACAGATACAGGCCAGCGAGACGAACAGCGGTTTCACGATCTGGCCGGCCCCGTCGAAGATCGCGGTGCGCACGTTCTTGCCTTTCTCGAGGTGGTAATTGATGTTCTCGATGGTCACGGTCGCGTCGTCGACCAGAATCCCGACCGCGAGCGCCAACCCGCCGAGGGTCATGATGTTGAGGGTTTCGCCGAGCACGGTCAGCGCGATGATCGAGGACAGGATCGACAACGGAATCGAGATCGCGATGATCACGGTCGAACGCCAGGAGCCCAGGAACAGCAGAATCATCAGGCTGGTTAGGGCCGCCGCGATCAGACCTTCCTCGACCACGCCTTCGATCGAGGCCCGCACGAATTGGGACTGATCGGCGATCGGGTCGATCTTGAGCGAGCTCGGCAGACTGTCCTTTATCTGCTTGAGCCGCTGTTTGACGCCCGAGACGATCGCGAGCGTCGAGGTATCGCCGTTTTTCAATACCTGCAGTAGCACCGAACGCTGGCCGTTGACGTGCACCACGTTGCGCTGCGGCGGGCTGCCGTCGAGCACATGGCCGATGTCTTCCATCCGCACCACGGTGCCGTCGACTTCCTTGATCGGCAGCTTGTTCAGATCGGCGATCTGCTTCGGCGAATTGTTCAGCCGCAGGGTGTATTCGCTGGGCCCGATCTTCTCGGTACCGATTGGTGTGATCAGGTTCTGGTGCAGCAGCGCGTTGGTGACGTCCGCGGCCGATAGGTTGTAGGCGGCAAGCCGCGCCGGATCGATATCGACCCGGACCTCGCGCGATTTGCCGCCATAGGGATAGGGCACCGAGGCGCCTGCAGTGGTGGCCAGCTGCGGCCGGATCTGGGTCAGCCCCAGATCGCGCAGCTTCTGTTCGGTGAGTTTCGGATCGGATAGCGCCAGCTGCAGGATCGGCACTGTCGAGGCCCGGTAATTCAAAACATAGGGCGGCGTCGTACCCTGTGGCAGATCCGACAGTTTGGTCTGGGCGATCGCAGTAACCTGGGCATTGGCGGTCGCGATATTCACCGAGGGCTGGAAATAGATCTTGACGATGCCGTAGCCGTTCACCGAGCGGCCTTCGATGTGTTCGACGTTGTTGACCGTTTGGGTCAGCGACTGCTCGAACGGCGTCATGATGCGCCCGGCCATCTCGTCCGGCGGGAGCTGTTTGTAGGGCCAGACCACCGCGATCACCGGGATATCGATCGACGGAAAGATATCGGTGGGCGCCCGTAGCACGCTGCCAATGCCGACCAGCACGATCAGCACCGCCATGACGATGAAGGTATAAGGCTTCGCGAGCGCGAGCCGGACGATCCACACCTGGGCCAACCCCTTTCAACAACGGCTGCCGATATCGTGTGCGCATCGGGAGCGCGCTATTAATTGGCGAATGATTGATTAAGACTCAGGTTGTACGGGGCAGGGCAGGCATACAACCGAAAACCGCCGTTGAAAGACGAAACACAGCATTGCAACGGCCCGCTGCATCTGAGCCGGCGTTCGTCCGTGGGCGATGCGTTACCGGGCTGGAGTGCTCATGGCGGTCGAAAAATCGGCCCGGAAATCGCTCATCGGCCGTACCGGCAAGGTGGGGGCCGGGATCATGCCCGGCGACCAATAGCGTCTATCGAGCCGCTCGAGCACGGCCGGGTCGTCGGCGACGATATGCATGGGTACATCCCGCGAGGCGCGCTCGCCGGTGATGATCGGAGCCGGCTGATGATCGCCAAGCACGATGAACACCGTGTCGTCGCCGAAGCGGGCCATATAGTCGCCGATGGTCGCCAGACTGTAGTCGATGGCTTTTTCATACTGGGTGCGTATCTGAGCCGGATCGGCCCAGACTTCGGCCGGGGTCGCGCCGGCTTCGGCCTGGGCGTTGAAGATACGACCGTCGCCGATCGTCTCCCAGGGCACCCGCTGCGGGATCGGCGTCCACGGGGCATGGCTGGAGATCAGCGCGGTCTCGACCATGGCCGGCGTATCCAGATCAGCGACGATGCGATGAATGGCTGCGAGCGTGAATTGATCCGGCATGGTGACCCAGTTGAAGGGTTTGCCGGCATAGCCGAGCTCGTCGGCAGCATAGATTCGGTCGTAGCCGAACCAAGCGGCCTCCGGCCAAGCCATGGTGATCGCTGGCATGGCCGCGATCGTGGTCCACCCGGCATGCTTGAACAGCCGGTTGAGACTGACGCGATCGCTATCGATCAGCGTGTCGTAGCGGCGCTGGTTATCGGTCCACAGGCCGGACAGGAGCGTGCCGTGGGCCAGCCAGCTCATCCCGCCCATGGTCGGCGAACGCAGCCAGCCACTGACGGCATGCCGGCCGGCCCGTTCGAGTTGGTGCTCGATGGCCGCCAGCCGTGGATCGATACGATCGGCATAGCGGGCATCTTCGATCGCGCTGCGCCCGTAGGATTCGACGAAAATCAGCACGACATCGCGGCCGGCCAGAGCCGAAAATGTGGGGGCAACGTCGGTGCCGAGCAGTGGGTCGCGGCGCAGGTCGCGATCAAACGCTGCAAGTTGGCGATAGGTGTCGTGAACGCGCATCACGCGCGTAGTCACATAGTCGATAGCGATCGGCCGCACGCCGTAGGCGGGGCCCCCGATCTGGCCGACCGCGAAGACCAACAGGCCGAGGCCGCATAGCCCGGCGATCGTGCGGCGTGCGCTGCCCGACAGGCGAGTAAAGCCGCCAAGCCCCCAGAACAGGGCAATACTCAGGCCGAGCAGGGCTAGGCCGAGCCCGAGCATGCCCAGTCCGGCGACCAGGCCGCCGAAGGTGCCGGCTGCGAGATGCCAGGCCGCGATCGCCAGGCCCAGATCGGTGACCGGATTGAACGAGCGGGCATAAGCCGCTGCGATCGCCAGATCGGCGGCCTTGAATACGCCGAGCGCGGCCACGCCGAGGGTCGTGATGAGCCGTAGTCCGCCGTTGAGCCAGCCGCTCGACAACGTCAGCGGCAATAAAATGACCAAGGCGAGTACGGGCACGGCCAGCGCCGGCATATCGCCGGGCGTATGCGGCATCATCAGCGGGCCGAACAACAGCACTAGCCCGGTTAGACTGCGAAGGATCGGATGATTCAGACGTGACATGACAAGCCAGTAGCGCGATGCGGCATAGCAGCAACTCGAGTAATTTGCGCAGACAACGCCTGCGCCGGCTGGGACGCCGGCCGGCGATGCGGATCGCGCTGGTATTCGGCGTGTTGGCCGGACTGGCTTGGCTGGTCGACCCCTATGCAGTTGCCGTGCGTCTGGGCCGCGTCGAGCCCGGGCCGGTGCTGTGGGCGGTGCTGTTGGTCCAGTGCCAGATCATCGCATCGGCCGAACGTTGGCGTCTGACCGCTGCAGCCCTTGGCCAGACGCTGACTCGGCGCCAGGCAGTGGCCGAATACTATGTGGCCTCGTTGCTCAACCAGCTGTTGCCGGGCGGCGTATCGGGCGATGTGGTACGGGCCTGGCGTAACCGTAGCGACCAGGACGACAGCCGTGGCTGGGCGGTGCCGGTACAGGCGATCATGATCGAGCGTCTGGCCGGGCAGGTCGTATTGGGCCTGATCGGGCTGTTGGGGTTGCTGGCCTGGTTGTGCGTCGACGGCTCGCGTATCCACGGCGCCGGCGTGTTGCTCGCCGGCACGGCGGCCGTATTCGCAGGGCTGGCCCTGGGCATGACGTTGCTGGCGCGCTGGGCGCCGACGCGGCTGGCCGCCTTCGCCGCCAGTTTTGGTCCGGCGCTGCGCGCTGCGTGGTTCCGCTCCGGGCGCTGGGCAGGCCAGGGCCTGCTGTCGTTGTTGATCGTGGCAAGCTATCTGATCGCGTTTGCACTGGCTTCGCAGGCGGTCGGTGCGCCGTTGCCGCCGATCGCAGTAGCGGCGTTGGTGCCGTTGGTGCTGTTGAGCATGCTGCTGCCGATATCGGTAGCCGGCTGGGGCATGCGCGAAGCGGCCGCGGCCGCGCTCTGGCCGCTGGCCGGCGCGAGTGCCGCCGACGGCATCGCGGCGAGTGTGTTGTATGGCCTGGTAAGCCTGATCGGCGCCCTGCCGGGCGCACTGTGGATCGCGCGTGGGCGCGGTCACGCCCAGCCTGTACGACGGGCATAGACATCCAGCCCGCAGCCGGCGGCCGGCAGCGCCTGTAAGGCAGCCCGACAGGCCGCGGGCGACAACCAGTGCGTGTTCGCCCAGCGATGGCGTTCGCCGACTACCCAGTTGTAGCGATAGTCATCCGCCAGCTCAGCCAGCCGGTCGATGCAGGCCAGGGCCGTATCGCGCGCCGCCGGCAGGCATTCGAAGGCGATACAGGCCAGCGGCTGCGACAGGCCTGCCAGGATCGCCGCCTCGAAGCCTTCGACATCGATCTTGCAGAACGCCGGCGTGCCGTAGCGTTCGATCAAGACATCGAGCGTGCTGATCTCGACCTCGACCGTATGATCCCAGCGCACATGGGCGAATCCAGCGGCCGTGCCTACGGTCTCGATCCAGTCGCGCGACAGCGTGGACACCGTCGGGTGCCGGGATGAAACAGCCAGGCGCGCGCTGCCTTGGGCCGCGCCGAGCGCTTGGCGCGATAACCGGATACGGCGCTGGCCGCGCAGGCGGCGTGCCAGCCAGGCCGCGAACAGCGGCTGCGGTTCTACGGCGACCACTGCCGCGCCGGCGCGGGCCATGGCCTGGCTGCGATGGCCGACATGGGCCCCGATGTCGAAGACGAGCGAGCCGGGCGCGATCAGCTGTCGATAGAAACGCCGCAGTGCCAGCGTACGCCAGGGCTGGGCGTGGTAGATGACGAGCGAGCGGGCGAGCCCGAGCCAGGCCGGGCCGCTCATCGGCGCGATGAGGCGATGAGGTAGTGCATATCCAGCGCGAACGAGCCGGTCAGGGCGAGCAGCCCACCGGCCGCCAGCGCGCTGGCGACTGATGCATCGACGCTCGGCGCCAGCCCGGTGCACAGCACCAAGCCCTGGATGACGCAGACGATCTTGCGCCGCTGGCTCGGCGGCAGCGGGGTATCGGCCAGCCGCGGCCATAGCCACTGGGCGACTACGAAGACATAGCGCATCAGCCCGAGCGCATAGACCCAGCTGCCAAGCTTGCCCGAGCCGTGCAGCAGCACGCAGAGCAGCAGGATCAGCAACGCATCGATTTCCATATCGAAACGGGCCCCGAAACGCGAGGCCTCGGCCCGATGGCGGGCGGCATAGCCATCCAGCCCGTCGAGGCTCAGCGCGGTCGCCGCGGTACCGGTCGCGAGCCAGGCTAGAGTCGGCGCATGCGTGCCCAGCTGGTCGGCCTCGAAGGCCAGGGCGCCGATCAGCGCGGTTAGGCCGGCACGCGCGGTGGTGACGCAATTGGCCATGCCGAAGCGCGGATAGGGATGGGCCGGCAGGTTGAAGATCACGACTGCAGCAATCAGCCCGAAGCCGAGCGGCGCGGCGATGACAAACGCCGGGCTGGCCTGGCCGATCAGTGTGATGCTGGCGGCCACGGCGAGCACGCCAGCGCTGGTGGCCAGCATCGCGATCAGGGCATCGGCGATCAGCTGGGGCGGCCGACCGTGCCCGATATGGGGCCAGTGCGGTTTCATCGACCGCTGGCCTCATGATCGATATCGATCCAATGGCCGGACCGGCTGGCCTTGGCTGCGAGATAGCGGCGATTGTCCGGCGTGACCGCAGCCGGTAATTCGATCCGACCGACCACCTCGATGCCGGCAGCTTCAAGATAGGCAATCTTGGCCGGATTGTTGGTGAACAACTCGACGCGCTGGATGCCTAGGCCCTGTAGCATGGCCACGGCGGCATGGTAGCGGCGTTCGTCGTCGCCAAAGCCCAGTTCGGCATCGGCATCGACCGTATCCAGCCCGTCACGCTGATAGCCATAGGCCCGAATTTTGGCGCCGATACCGGTGCCGCGGCCTTCCTGGTCCAGATACAGCAGCACGCCCGCGCCCCGTTCGGCCAGGCGCGCCAGGGTCGCCCGCAGTTGGTCGCCGCAGTCGCATTTGAGCGAGGCCAGCAGATCGCCGGTTAGACAGGCCGAGTGCAGCCGAACCGGTACCGCGGCCAGCGAGCTGATATCGCCGACCACGATCGCGATCTGATCACGCTGGGCGACGCCGCCCCGGAACACGACGAAACGGGCTTCACCGATGCCATCCAGGGGCACCGGCGTATCGGCGATGGCTTCGAAGTCGGCCTGAGTCTGGTCCAGTGCCGCGATATCGGCCTCGTTAACGCCGAGGCAATCGTCGAATGGGCTGGCGTCGGCGGGCATGCAGACCAG
The DNA here is from genome assembly GCF_049568105.1 of Salinisphaera sp. SPP-AMP-43. GTDB lineage: Bacteria > Pseudomonadota > Gammaproteobacteria > Nevskiales > Salinisphaeraceae > Salinisphaera. The sequence goes on along the minus strand of NZ_CP145335.1, from coordinate 4,194,921 downwards.
CGCCGGCAGCAGCAGGGCCAGCCGGGCCAGTTGCGCTGCAGCGTCGAGCAGCGCCGGCGCGGGCGCATCGGTTGGCACGGCCTGCGGCGCCGGGCGATAGGCCAACGCACAGGCCACCTCGTGGCCGAGGCCATCGATGTCCAGCACGCGATTCATGCTCGATGTCAGCCCGAGCCGGGCCGCCCGCGAGGTGGTGACGAACAGCCGCAGACGGGCGTCGGCCGCGGCCGCGAAGCGTTGGTAATCGGACGGACGGGCCGCATCCAGAGCCAGTACCAGCCAGCTCTCATGCGCGCCGTCGATGCGTACGGGCCGTCCGAAACGCAACTCGGCCGCAGCGCGCTCGCAGCGCACCGCCGAGCGGTTATCGGAGGTCGTTGGGCGGCACGGATCGTTGGGCACGGTCGTAATGGCGCGCTCTCGTTTAGGGCTGACTTCGATTATTGGCGCCGATCCTGGAGGAAATACAAGCGCTATGGTCAATTTCTCCTGAAAGGCTGCCTTGCAGTCAAAAAAGAGCGTGACATGCATCCAATGTCGTGTCTTCGGGGTAACGGTAGATGTGGTCCAAACCCCCGATGTGGATGAACGATCTGCATGTTTTTTCGGAGATCGTCGCCCGTGGGACGTTCGCCGAGGCCGCGCGCTCTCTGGAGATGTCGCCGGCCATGCTCACGCGCCGGATTGCAGCCTTGGAAAAACGCCTGGGCGTACGTCTGCTCACGCGCACCCCGCGGGTCTGTCGGCCGACCGCGGATGGGCTGCTGTTTTACGAGCGCGCCCGTGAGATCGTCGATCTGATCGAATCGGCCGAAAACGAAATTCAGGCGCGCAGTTCACGCCCCCAGGGCACGTTGCGCATGGCGGTGCCGCTGTCCTTCGGCCGGCGTCGGATCGCGCCGTTGGTGGCCGAGTTTCATGCCTTGCATCCAGATGTGAACGTCGAGCTGGATCTGACCGACGTCAGCGACAGCATGAGCGATCAAGAATACGATCTGATCCTGCGGGTCGGCATGCCGACCCGCGGCGATTACGTGGCCCGACGGGTGATTGCGGCCCGACGGGCGGTTTGTGCCTCGCCGGCTTATCTGAAAACGCACGGTGCGCCGGCCACGCCCGACGAACTCGCAACACACGAGTGCCTGACGCTGGTTCGCGATGGCCGACGGATCGACCACTGGATGTTCGAGATCGACGACGTGGTGCGCAGCGTGGCGGTGTCGGGTCGGCTGTCCAGCAACAGCGGCGAGGTCATCGAAGCCTGGGCGCTGGCCGGCTACGGGATCGCGTTGAAAAGCCGCTGGGATGTAGACGACCATATCCAGGCCGGCCGTTTGGTGCCGTTGCTCGATGCGCATGTGCGCGAGCGGGCCGATCTGTTCGTGGTCTATCCCGAGCGGCGCTTCATGCCGGCCCGGGTACGCCGGGTCATCGATTTCATGGTCGATCGCCTGGCTCAGCCGGCTGCCGAATCGCGCTGACCCCTGACCGCTCGACCGCGGTCAGAAAAGGCAGGCCAGCGCGATTCCCGCGCCTGGTATCAGGCCTCGGGCTCGTAGCCGAGATTCGGCCCCAGCCATTTTTCGGCGGTTTCGACATCCCAGTCCTTGCGATCGGCATAGTCGCGAACCTGGTCCTTGGCCACCCGGCCGGTCACGAAGTAACGCGATTCGGGATGCGCGAAATACCAGCCGGACACGGCCGCACCCGGCCACATCGCCCGCGACTCGGTGAGCTGGATGCCGGTGTTGTTCTCTACGTCCAGCAGTTCCCAGAGCGTGTCCTTGCCGGTGTGCTCGGGGCAGGCTGGATAACCGGGCGCCGGGCGGATGCCATGGTATTTCTCGCCGATCAGCTCGGCGTTGGCCAGATCTTCATTCGGCTGATAGCCCCAAATCGTGGTGCGGACATAGCGATGCATCCACTCGGCGAAGGACTCGGCCAGCCGATCGGCCAGGGCTTCGACCAGGATCGCGTTGTAGTCGTCGTGCTCGGCCTTGAATTGCTCGACCTTTGCCGAGGACCCGAGGCCAGCGGTCACGGCGAAGCCGCCGATCCAATCGTCCACGCCCGAGTCGGCGGGGGCGACGAAATCGGCCAGGCCGCGATTCGGCACGCCCTTGCGGTGCTCGGCCTGCTGGCGCAACTGATGGACTACCGATACGACCTCGGAGCGATCGTCGGATAACACTTCGATATCGTCCAGATTGGCCGCGGTGCGCGCCGGGAACAGCCCGATCACGCCGCGGGCGGTCAGCCATTTCTCCTCGACGATCTGCTTGAGCATGGCCTGGGCATCGTCGAACAGCTTGCGGGCTTCCGGGCCCTTGGTCGGATCGTTGAGGATGTCCGGATAGCGGCCCTTCATTTCCCAGGACAGGAAGAACGGCGTCCAGTCGATAGTGTCGACGAGTTCCGCGATCGGGAAATCATCGAACACATACAGACCGGAGACGCCGTCGTCGGCTGCGCCCGCATGCGGCAGCGGTTGGCGCTTGGCATAGGGTGTTTCGGCCGGGAGTTTCGGTGCGACCGGCGTGTAGTCCGACCAGTCGAGTTGCACCCGGTTGTCGCGGGCGGCCTCCAGCGTCAGGAACTTGGTCTGGCGCTTGGCGGCATGCCGCTCGCGCATCTTGTCGTAGTCTTCCTTGAGCTCGGTCACGAGCTGCTCGCGGCTGGCCTTGTTGACCATCTTCGAGGCCACTGGCACTGAGCGCGAAGCGTCCTTCACCCACATCACCGCGCCGTCGTAGGCCGGGTCGATCTTGACCGCGGTATGAGCCCGGGAGGTGGTGGCACCGCCGATCAGCAGCGGCGTATTCAGGCCGCGGCGCTGCATCTCGGCCGCCACGTTGACCATTTCATCCAGCGACGGCGTGATCAGGCCGGACAGGCCGATCACATCGGCGTTGTGTTTTTCGGCGGCATCGAGGATTTCGTTCATCGGCACCATCACGCCGAGATCGACCACTTCGAAGTTGTTGCACTGGAGCACCACGCCGACGATGTTCTTGCCGATGTCGTGCACGTCGCCCTTCACGGTCGCCATGATGATGGTGCCGTTGTTGGAGCCCTTGTCGTTCTCGGCCTTCTCTTCTTCGATGAACGGCATGAGATAGGCCACCGCCTTTTTCATCACGCGCGCGGATTTGACCACCTGCGGCAGGAACATCTTGCCGGCGCCGAACAGGTCGCCGACCACGTTCATGCCGTCCATCAACGGCCCTTCGATCACCTCCAGCGGTTTGTTGGCCTTCTGACGGGCTTCTTCCGTGTCTTCGGTGACATAGGCATCAATGCCCTTGACCAGCGCATGCTCGAGGCGTTTTTCGACTTCCTGGTCGCGCCAGGCGGTGTCCTGGCCGGCTTCGGCCTTGGCGCCTTCGCCCTTGTATTGCTCGGCGATCTCGAGCAGTCGGTCGGTGGCATCGTCGCGCCGGTTGAGGACCACGTCCTCACAGGCTTCGCGCAGTTCTTCCGGAATATCGTCGTAGACTTCGAGCTGGCCGGCGTTGACGATCGCCATGTCCAGCCCGGCCGGAATCGCGTGGTAGAGAAATACCGAGTGCATCGCGCGACGCACCGGCTCGTTGCCACGGAAGGAGAACGACACGTTCGACAGCCCGCCCGAGACATGACAGCCGGGGCAGGTTTTACGCACGCGCTTAGTCGCGTTGATGAAGTCGTTGGCGTAGTTGTTGTGTTCTTCGATGCCGGTGGCGATGGCGAAGATGTTGAGGTCGAAGATGATGTCCTCGGGCGGGAAATCGATCTTTTCCGTCAATAGCTTATAGGCGCGCTCGGCGATCTCGACCTTGCGGTCCTCGGTATCGGCCTGGCCGTTCTCGTCGAACGCCATGACCACCACGGCCGCGCCGTAGTCCAGACAGGCCTGGGCCTGTTCGAGGAACTTCTCCTCGCCTTCCTTGAGCGAGATGGAGTTGACCATCCCCTTGCCCTGGATGCACTGCAGCCCAGCCTCGATGACTTCCCACTTCGAGGAATCGACCATCACTGGCACGCGAGCGATGTCCGGCTCGCCGGCTACCAGATTCAGGAACTTGCGCATGGCTTCGACCGAGTCGAGCATGCCTTCGTCCATGTTCACGTCGATCACCTGGGCGCCGTTGTCGACCTGGTTGCGGGCGACTTCCAGCGCGGTGTCGTAATCCTCTTCCTTGATCAGCCGGCGAAACCGGGCACTGCCGGTGACGTTGGTGCGTTCGCCGATGTTGATGAAGTTGGTTGCTGAGGTCATAGGCAAAAACTTTGTTTATCCGCAGATAGACGCAGATGGCCCCGGCATACGGATCAGGCGGCGATGCTGCAACCGAGTCTGGCCAAAGTTGAGCAGCAAGGCGCGATCGAAACCGGTGGCCTTCAGATCGTTCAGTACTTGGGCGTCGTCATGCGTTGTGAGTTGTCGAATAGCCTTGATTTCCACGATCACGCGGCGAAAGCAGACAAAGCCGGCGCGATAACGACAGCCCAGGGGCAGCCTTGGTACTCAATGCCGAGTTCGCATTCGCGACGAAACACGATGTCGCGTTCAGCCAACTCGATGGCCAGTGCTTCTTGGTACACCGGCTCGAGAAAGCCAGTACCCAAAGTCCGCTGGGCTTCAAAGGTCGCACTGATGATCGCGTATGTCTCGGGATCGCGATCATTGCTGTCTTTCATCTGCGTGAATCTGCGGGTAAATCAAGCAGAAGCCGTGAACGGCTCCAGGCCGGACAGCCGCATGGCGCGATCGATATCTGGGCGTTGGCGCGGTGTCTTGCCGGCCACGGCCTGGGCGATGGCACCGATATGCTCGGGGGTCGAGCCACAGCAGCCGCCGGCCATGTTGAGCAGACCGGACTCGGCCCATTCGCCGATGTGCTCGGCCATCTCGTCCGGGGTGAGATCGTATTCGCCGAATTCATTGGGCAGGCCGGCGTTTGGATAGGCATGCACGTAGCAGGGCGCGATCCGCGACATTTCGGCGACGTACTGGCGTAGGGCATCCGGTCCCAGCGCGCAGTTCAGGCCGACGGTCAGCGGCCGCGCGTGGGAGATCGAGTTATAGAAGGCCTCGGTGGTCTGGCCCGACAGGGTACGCCCCGAAGCATCGGTGATCGTGCCCGAAATCATCAGTGGAATATCCACACCGCGTTCGCGCATGAGCTTGCGCACGGCATAGATCGCGGCCTTGGCGTTGAGCGTGTCGAAGATGGTCTCCATCAGGATGATGTCGACGCCGCCGTCGAGCAGGGCCTCGGCGGCCTGGCCATAAGCGCCGGCCAGTTCCATGAAATCGGTGTTGCGCTTGCCCGGGTCGTTGACGTCCGGCGAGATCGAGGCGGTCTTGTTGGTCGGCCCGATCACGCCTGCGACATACATCGGCCGCTGGTCGGCGAACTCTTCGGCGACTTCGCGGGCGAGCTTGGCTGCCTCGACGTTGAGCTCCACCGCCAGGTCTTCCATGTGGTAGTCGGCCTGGGCGATGGTGGTCGAGGAGAAAGTGTTGGTGGTGATGATGTGCGCACCGGCCTCGGCATATTCGCGATGAATGCCGCGGATCAGATCCGGATAGGTCAGCGTCAGCAGATCGTTGTTGCCCTTGAGATCGGATTTCCAGTCAGCGAAGCGCTCGCCTCGGTATTCCGCCTCGGACGGATCGTGATTCTGAATCATGGTCCCCATGGCGCCGTCGATCACCAGGATCTGATCGGCCAGGGCATTTTCGATCGCGTGTCGCGTGTCGCTCATATCATCCTGCAGCTCGCGAATAGGGCGCCTAGTATATCCGCTTATCCGGATAAGCGAAAAATCGGGCGGCACGACAGCATCCTGATCCGGCCGCGATGGGCTCGGCAGAGCGTATGAAGGCGCTTGACGGGATGTAGACGGCTGCCTAGCATCCTCAGCTCATTCCAGGTGTCGCATCCACGGATGCGGTGAAACGGGAAGTCGGTGCGCGCACCATGCGCCAAGCCGACACTGCCCCCGCAACGGTAGGCAGCGCGGCGATTGATTCGTCGTAGAGCGCTGATTGCGCCACTGATGCGAGTTCTCGCATCGGGAAGGCCAGCGCCCGGGTCCAAATGATCCGGCTGTGAGTCCGGAGACCGGCCTGGATAGGGTGGCTGTCGCCGCCCGGCGATGCGCGCGATTGGGCCAATCACCCATTACGTGGCTCGGGCCGGGCGACGGTCGACGATTTCGGTACGCGGACGGGCGTGCCGCTCATCGAGACGCACAACATGAAACTTCGCTACTGGGCCGGATTCGCGACCCTCGTATGGGCGAGCGGCGCGACCGCCGCGCCGCCGAATGCCGCGACCGCCGATCTCGACGATGTCGTGGTTACCGCGACGCGTACGCCCCAGGCCGAGGCCGATACGCTGGCTGCGACCACGGTCATTTCCCGGGCCGATATCGAGCGTACCCAGGCCCGCAGCGTGGCCGAACTGCTGGACCATACGCCGAGCCTGTCGATCGCCAACAACGGTGGCCCGGGCAAAGCGACCGCTATCCATCTGCGCGGCACCGATGCCGATCAGGTACTGGTGCTGGTCGACGGCGTGCGTTGGGGCTCGGCAACCAGCGGCCAGGCCGCGATCCAGGATTTCCCGGTGTCCCAGATCCAGCGCATCGAGATCGTGCGCGGACCGCGCTCGTCGCTGTACGGCGCCGATGCGGTCGGCGGGGTGATCCAGATTTTTACCCGCAACGGTCAGGGTGCGGAAGGCCGCGGGCCGACGCCGTATTTCTCCGCCACCGGCGGCAGTTACGATACCTGGAACGGCCAGGCCGGTATCTCCGGTGCCACCCAGCGCCTGCACTACAACTTCAGCATCTCCGGCGACTATACCGGCGGTTTCGATGCCTGCAGCGGGCGACCGTTTAGCGATCCGGCCGGCGGCGCCGGCTGCTATGCCGATCAACCAGACGACGACGGCTATCATCGGGTCGATGGCTCGGCCAATGTCGGCTATACCTTCGACAACGGTTGGGCGGTCAACGGCCATTATCTACGGACCGACGGGGAAGCCGAATACGACGGCACCAGTACCGACAGTTCGCATTCGGTCCAAGAAGTCTATGGCGTGAGCGTGGATGCGCCGCTGACCGGGTTCTGGGATTCGAAGCTGAGCCTGTCGCGCAGCCGCGATCTGTCGACCAATTATTTCGACGACGTCTATGCCAGCCGCTTCGACACCCGCCGCGACAGCGTGAGCTGGCAGAACGACTTCGTGCTGGCCAAACGCCAGACAGCGACGCTCGGCGTCGATCATCGTCAGGACGAGATCGAAAGCTCGGCCGACTACAAGGAAAACAAGCGCGACAACACCGGCGTATTCGGCGAGTACCAAGGCCGCTTCGGCGCCCACGAAATCGATCTGGCGGCCCGGGGCGACGACAACCAGGCCTATGGCGACCATGCCACCGGCTCGATCACCTACGGCTACCACCTGAATTCGACGTATACGCTGACCGCGGCCTATGGCAATGCCTTCAACGCGCCGACGTTCAACGATCTCTACTATCCGGACAGCCCCGGCATGCCGCCGGCCTCGAATCCAGATTTAAAACCCGAGAAATCGCGGACCGGCGAACTCGGCTTCAAGGCCACGCCGGACTGGGGGCAATGGTCGATCCATGCCTACCAGACCGATATCGACGACGAGATCGCGCTGGATGCCAATTACACGCCCCAGAATGTGGATTCAGTGCGCATCCGCGGCGTCGAAGCAGCCGCCACCGCCTATCTCGGGCGCTGGCGAATCGGGGCGAGCGCGGACTGGCTGAATGCCGAAAACCGTGAAAGCGGGGCCAACCACGGCAACGACCTGGCGCGCCGGCCCGATTATCAGGCCTCACTGCAGATCGATCGGGATCTGTGGACGCGCTTTTCGGCCGGGGCGACTGCCGATCTGGTCGGCTCGCGCTACAACGACCTGGCCAACACCAACGAACTGGGCGGCTATGCCCTGTTCGGCCTACGCGGCGAGATGCGCGTCAACGATGCCTGGAAGTTGCAGGCCAAGCTCGAGAATCTGCTCGATCGCGATTACCAGACGATCGACTTCTACAATCAACCGGGGCGGGCGTTCTATCTGACCATTCGCTATGCCCCGGGCAATACATAAGCGACGAGATAACCATGAGCGAATCGAAATCCGATGCCCGCCACAAGGCGGCGATGGAAAAACAGAAAACCAAGGTCGATGCCGCGATCGAAGCAGCCGATACCGAGCGCGGCGTGTTCGTGTTCATCACCGGCAAGGGCAAGGGCAAATCCTCTTCGGCCTTCGGCATGGTGATGCGTGCCCTCGGCCACGGCCAGAAGGTCGGCGTGGTGCAGTTCATCAAGGGCGTGCAGCTGTCCGGCGAGGAAATCTATCTGCGCGATCACTGCCCGCAGGTCGATTTCTACCAGATGGGCACAGGATTCACGTGGAACACCCAGGATCGCTCGGGCGATATCGAAGCCGCCGAGCGCACCTGGGCCCAGGTCGAGCCGATGCTGCAAGATCCGGCCTACGACCTGGTCGTGATCGACGAGCTGACCTATATGATCGGCTACAAGTATCTGGACGAGCAGCGGGTACTGGATGCGCTCGCCAACCGCCCGGCGGAACAGTCGGTGATCGTGACCGGCCGGGGCGGCGGGGCTGGTCTGCGTGAGGCCGCCGATACCGTCTCCGAGGTCGACAACGTCAAGCATGCCTTCAAGGCCGGCATCAAGGCACGGGCCGGGGTGGACTACTGATCGCCACGCCGGTCATCCAACGCTGGGCGCCCTCGAGCGAGACGGGCTGCGCCCTGCCGCATGCGCATCTGCCGGCGCTCTGGCAGGGCGAGGTCACGCCCGAGGGCGTGGCCCTGGTCGCCAAGCGGCCCCAGCGGGTGTTGTCCTCGGCGCTGCTGGGCGGCGGGCTCGGGCGAGCCAGTGCCTGGTACAACGCGCATGTACGCCACGACGCACCGCTCGACTCCGACGGCCCGGCTGCCGTACTCGCCCGCCGGGCGGCCCGGCGCGGGTTGGGCCACGATACGGTGGCGATGATGACCGGTGCTGCGATGAGCTCGCTGCGGCTGGCAGCTGCAGGGCTGGAGGACGCGCGGTTTGCGCTGTTGGCCACCGCCGGGCTGGCCAATGCCCGGGCCGCCGGGGATACGGCCGAAATGCGTAGCCTGCATGCCCCGGTCGGGCCTGCCGGCACGATCAATATCGCGCTGGTGACGGATGCCGCCCTGGCCGATGCCGCGCTGGTCGAAAGTGTGGCGATCGTTGCCGAGGCCAAGGCCGCGGCATTGTGCGAGGCCGGGATTGCCAGCCCGGTCTCGGGCCGGCCGGCGACCGGCACCGGTACCGATGCCACGGCGGTGTTCTGCGGCACCACTGGCGCCTCGGTCGCATATGCCGGCAAGCACACCCTGGTCGGCGAAACCGTGGCTCGGCTGGTCATGACCGCACTGGCATCGTCGATCGCCGGTGCCGAGGAGGCCTGTGGTGTCGGCTAGGGCCAGACAGTGTCAACGGTGTATGACGCCTGTCCGCTGTATCGGGCCCCGCAGCTGCCGCCGAGCGCGGTGGGATCTGCTGCAAGACGGGCAGCGCCGTGGCGCGCGATGGGCGGGGGCCGCCCGAAGGTCTCGTGGCCGTGAATCGATAATCCCATGTGATCGTGCGTCGATGCGGCGTAGCCACGATGTGTTCGCGATGCCGCGGCGGGCCATGTCATGGCGACGACTGCGGCGGGAGATCGCATGACGACAGGCTCTAAAACGCTGATGATCCAGGGCACGACTTCGGACGCCGGCAAGTCGACGCTAGTGGCCGGGCTGGCCCGCGCCTGGGCCCGGCGCGGGGTAGCAGTAGCCCCGTTCAAGCCACAGAACATGGCGCTTAACAGCGCAGTGACCGTAGATGGCGGCGAAATCGGGCGCTCCCAGTATCTGCAGGCCCAGGCTGCGCGCATTGCTGCCACCACCGATCTCAATCCGGTGTTGTTGAAGCCGTCCAGCGATATCGGCGCCCAGGTGATCGTGCATGGCCAGGCCGTGGCGGCGATGGACGCTGGCGATTACCACCATTACAAGAAGCAGGCGCTCGATGCGGTGCTGGCATCGCATGCACGGCTGACCGCGGCCTACGAGCGGATCGTCGTCGAGGGCGCCGGCAGCCCGGCCGAAATCAATCTGCGTGATGGCGATATCGCCAATATGGGTTTTGCCGAGGCAGTCGATTGCCCGGTGATTCTGGTGGCCGATATCGACAAGGGCGGCGTATTCGCTCAGCTGGTCGGTACTCTAGAGTTGCTCTCCGACTCGGAGCGAGCCCGGGTGGCCGGGTTCGTGATCAATCGTTTTCGCGGCGATATCGCCTTGCTACAGCCCGGCCTGGACTGGCTGGAAGCCCGTACCGGTAAACCAGTGTTCGGCGTGCTGGATTATCTACACGGCCTGCATCTGGATGCCGAGGATGCGATCGATGCCGGCCAGACCGTCTCGGCTGGGGCGTTGGTGGTCCAGGTGCCGGTGACCCCCAGAATCAGCAACCACACCGATTTCGATGCGCTGCGCGCCCACCCGGGCGTCGATCTGCAGTTTATCGGCCCGGGGCAGTCTCCCGGACCGGCCGATCTGATCGTGCTGGCCGGGTCCAAGAACACCCGGGCCGACTGCGACTGGCTGCGGGCCGCCGGCTGGGGCGATCGCCTCAAGCGGCATCTGCGCTACGGCGGCAAGGTCCTGGGCATCTGCGGGGGCTATCAGATGCTCGGGGCCGAGATCGCCGATCCGGACGGCATCGAGGATGCGCCGGGGGTGACCGCCGGTTTCGGCCTGTTCGATCTGAGCACCCGGCTGGATCGCGCCAAACATCTGCAGAACGTGACCGGCGAGCTGACTGGCGGCGGCGCAGTGGCCGGTTATCGCATCCACTGCGGTATCACCACCGGCGCCGAGCTGGCCCGGCCGTTTCTGGATCTCGAAGACGGCCCGGACGGGGCGATCTCGGCCGACGGCCAGATCGCTGGAACCTATCTGCACGGCCTGTTCGATACCGCGGCCGGCTGCGATGCGATTCTGGCCTGGGCCGGGCTGGCCGAGGCGGGTTCGGTGGATCAGAGCGCCCGTCGTGAGGCCAGCCTGGAGCGCCTGGCCGATGCGGTCGAGGCTGCGATCGATCTCGAGGCGCTGCCATGAAGGCCGCCGGTCTGATTGCTGGACTGGCCGGTTTGGTGGTCGTGGCTTTCGTCGCCGAGCTGGTGTTCGGGGCGGTCCGGCTGCCGATGAGTGGCGTGCTCGCTGCGCTCGCGCATGTCGGGGCGCCCGTCGACCAGACCGCGCTAATCGTCAATGCGATCCGTCTGCCCCGCGCTATCCTGACTACCCTGGTGGGCGCGATATTGGCGATTTCGGGGGCGGCGATGCAGGGCCTGTTTCGCAATCCGCTAGCCGATCCGTCGTTGATCGGCGTCACTGCCGGGGCCTCGGCAGGCGCCAGTCTGGCGATTGTGTTCGGTGGCGCGTTGACGGGCTTTGCCGGTCTGTCGCTGGTTGCCATCGCTGCCTTTATCGGTGGCGCTGCAGCGGTGCTGCTGGTCTATACCCTGGCGACCCGGGCTGCCGGGACCTCGGTGGCGACCATGCTGCTGGCCGGGATCGCGATCTCGGCACTGGCCGGCTCGTTGACCTCGCTGCTCGAATTCTATGCCTCGGATGAGATGCTGCGCCGGATCAGCCTGTGGCAGATGGGGGGCCTGGAAGGCGCGAACTGGCCACGGGTGGCCTTGATGGGCGCGGTCGCGGTAGTCGTGCTCGGTGGTTTGCCGCGGCTGGCCAAGGCGCTCAACGCGCTACTGCTCGGCGAGTCCGAGGCCCGGCATCTCGGTTTTGCCGTGGACCGGACCAAGACCATTCTGGTTACGCTGGTGGCGCTTGGCGTAGGGGTTTCGGTGGCCTTGGCCGGGGCGATCGCCTTCGTCGGGCTGGTAGTGCCGCATATCGTGCGCTTGGCGATCGGGCCCGATCATCGCGCGCTGCTGCCGGCTTCGGCCTTGGCCGGCGCGCTACTGCTGTTGGCCGCCGATACCGTGGCGCGGGTCGCGGTCGCGCCGACCGAGCTGCCCGTGGGGCTGCTGACCGCCCTGCTTGGCGCGCCGTTTTTTATCGTGTTGCTGCGCGGTACCCGGGACTATGCGCTATGACGTTGCAGGCCGAGGCGATCACGGTTCGACGGGGCGGGCGTGCGCTGGTCGAAACAGTTTCGCTGGCGGTTGCCCCCGGCCAGATGCTGGCCGTGATTGGCGCCAACGGCGCCGGCAAGTCGACACTGCTGCATGCACTGGTCGGCGACCTGGTGCTCTCGGCGGGCCGCGTGGTCTTCGCGGGGCGGGCGCTGGCCGATTACGAGCGCAGTACCCGCGCCCGGCGGATCGCATTCCTAGCCCAGGCCAGTCCGCTGGCGTTTCCGTTCGCGGTGCGTGAAGTGATCGCGCTAGGGCGTAGCCCGCATGCCTCGGGACGGCTCTGCGACGAGGCCATCGTGGCTGCAGCGGCTGCAGCGACCGATATCGAGCATTTGTTGGAGCGGGCCTATACCCGGCTGTCCGGCGGCGAGAAACAGCGCGTTCAGCTGGCTCGGGTGCTGGCCCAGGTCTGGCGCGCCGAGGACGGCGGCGATCGATTACTGCTGCTCGACGAGCCAGTCGCCTCGCTGGATATCGGCCACCAAAGCCTGATCATGCGCGCCCTGCGCCGAGTGGCCGCATCCGGCGTGGCGATCGTGTTCGTCGCCCACGACGTCTCGCTGGCCGCGGCCCATGCTGATTGCATGCTGGCGCTGGCTGAGGGCGCGACCGTGGCCTGCGGGGTGCCGGCTGAAGTCGTGACCGAGGCGACCTTGGCCCGGGTGTTCGACGCCGAAACCCATGTTATTGCCCATCCGCTGACTGGAACGCCGGTGGTATTGCATGACTGATCACGAGTACGCGCACCATCTAATCCTAGGCGGCGCCCGCAGCGGCAAGAGTGCCTTTGCCGAGCGCGAAGCGCTGGCCACGCCAGGCGCAGAGCGTTTCATCTATGTCGCGACCGCTCAGGCCCATGACGACGCCATGGCCGAGCGCATCGCCCACCATCGCGCCCAGCGCGATACCCGCTGGCAGACCGTCGAAACGCCGCTCGGCCTGGCCGCTACGCTGGCTGAATACGACGCGCCGGGAACCGTGATGCTGGTCGACTGCCTGACGCTGTGGCTGAGTAATGCCCTGGCGGCTGATTGCTGGGAAGCCGAGCGCGCCAGCCTGCTCGACGTGCTCCCCGCTTGCCAGGGCCGGCGGCTGCTGGTATCCAACGAAGTCGGCTCTGGGGTCGTGCCATTAGGTGAGCTGTCGCGTGTTTTTGTCGACGAGGCGGGGCGACTGCATCAGGCGTTGGCCGGATTGTGCCCGCGGGTGAGCCTGGTGATCGCCGGTCTGCCGCTCGATTTGAAGCGATTGGCGGGGAGCTGATGGGCGTGTCGATTGGCAGGGCGTTACGCTCATGAATGCTCTGATTCGCTCACGGGCCGATCATGGCTCCGGTTTCGCGCTACAGCGCGGCCTCCTTGGGTTTGCTTGTCCAAATGAAAGGAAGCCAGGACACCCTACCGGGCGCCGATGCTGCGCATCGGTGCCCTGCGCGGCTCCGGCCCAATGCGGACTACCGGAAACTCGCCGCGCTGCGCGCGACGCAGACATCCGGAGGTCTGAGGCGCTTTGGGCCTCCACTGCTCGGCGCTGCGCCCCAAGGGACCGGAATACAGCGCGGGTGCGTCGAAACCGGAGTTGTAACAAACCTATCGATGCCGCCCGAGTCTCCGGGCAATGCCGAACCATAGGTAGTCCTGTCTGTATTCCCGTGTCGTTAGTGCGGCGACGAAGAGACGGAGCGTCGGCGGGGATCCGGCGTATAGCGCCAGTGCGTCCAGTCTGTTTGAGCATCGCTAAAGCGATACGAGTTCTGAGCGTATTCCGCCGGCGCTTCGTCTTGGAGTGGGCCGGCGAAACCGGCGCCGTGCCGGGTGTCATTTGCTGGGTGCCTTCTTTGGGACCAGCAAAAGAAGGGCGTCGCATATCAGTGCCAAACCAGAGTTCAACTGGCTCCGTGGCTCAAATCATTGGCGGCCAACGCAGAGGATTCGCGCTCGGAAAAATCGCGCCTCCGGTGTTGTTTGGGCATGCCTGGGGTTGCGCGCAGCCGCAGCCCGAATCGCCCGGCGAACAGGCCGGTGCCGGGCGGCCTGCGAAACCAACCCCGATTCATCGTAGAACGCCGTCGATCGCGTGTGTCGCACGGTGTTTATCGCTGCAACCGAAAGGAAATCATTTCTCATGACCGATATCGACTGGCTGTTCGAACAAGTCGCCCAACCGGACGAAGCAGCCCGTGCGGCAGCGATCGAACGACAGAACCAGCTCACCAAGCCGCCGGGCTCGCTCGGCCGGCTAGAAATGTTGGCGACCGATTTCGCTGCCTGGCAGGGCGTGGCTATTCCGAAGCTGGAACGGGTCGGGCTGGCAGTGTTCGCGGCCGACCACGGTATCGCGGCCCAGGGGGTCTCGGCGTTTCCGCAGAGCGTGACCGCCCAGATGGTGGCCAACTTTGCTGCCGGGGGCGCAGCGGTCGCCGTACTGGCACGAGAAGCCGGCGCCGAGATGACGGTCGTCAATCTCGGTACGGTGGCTCCGACCGACGACGTGCCTGGCGTGATCAATCGTCATCTGGGCCCGGGCACGGCCGACTTCACCGAAGCGCCGGCCATGGATCGCGCCACTTTGGCGGCCGCGCTCGCGGCCGGGGCCGAGCAGGTCGATCCCGAATTGTCGCTGTTCATCGGCGGCGAGATGGGCATTGCCAATACCACCAGTGCGGCTGCGGTATTCGCCGGCATCACTGGCCTGGGCGGTGCAACCACGGTCGGCCGTGGTACCGGGGTCGACGATGCCGGGCTGGCGCGTAAACGCGCGGTAGTCGATGCCGGCCTGGCCCGGCATAGCGCGCGTTTGCAGGGCGTCGAGCGGCCCGCGGCCGCGCTTGCCGCACTGGAGTGTCTGGGCGGTCTGGAAATCGCGGCGCTGGCCGGGGCCTTCGTAGCGGCCGCTCAGCGCGGGGTGCCGGTACTGGTCGATGGCTTCATCAGCAGCGTGGCGGCGGCCGTTGCCGTCTATCTGAATACCGGGGTCTCGGAATGGCTCTTATTCGGCCATCGATCGGCCGAGGCCGGGCATGCCCGCGTGCTCGATTTACTGGACGGCGTACCGCTGCTCGATCTCGATATGCGCCTGGGCGAGGGCAGCGGGGCGATGGCCGCGGTTCCGGTAATTCGCGCCGGGCTCGCGGTTCACGCGAAAATGGCGACTTTTGCCGATGCCGGAGTAAGCCACAGTGCCTGAATTCGATATGACCACGACCACGGTCGATATCCTGCGCCACGCCGAATGCGAGGGCGGGCCGATCTTTCGCGGCTCGACCGATGTCGCGCTGTCGACCGAAGGCTGGGCGCGGCTGCGCCGGGTTACCGCGCCGCTGGCCGGCTGGGATGCGATCGTGACCTCGCCGATGCGCCGCTGCCGCGAGTTCGCGACCGAATTGTCCGAGGCGCGCGGGGTCGATCTGGGCGTCGACGAGCGTTTTCGTGAAATGTATTTCGGCGACTGGGAGGGCGTGTTGATCGCCGATATCTGGGCGGCCGAGGCCGAGGCGGCCCGGGCTTGGTATGTCGACCCGGAAAACCATACGCCACCCAACGGCGAGCCGCTGACCTCGATTCGGGCTCGGGTCGCCGCGGCTTGGGCCGATCTGGTCGCCGAGCACCGGGGCGGCCATGTGTTGCTGGTGGCCCACGGCGGCGTGATCCGCAACCTGATCTCGCATGTGCTGGATCTGCCGCTGGTGGCCACCAACCGGTTCGGCATGCCCTATGGTTGCCGGGCCCAGATCAGCATCACCCACGACGGCGAATCGGCCATGCCCCGGTTGATGGGGTACAACCTCGACCAGGCATGACACGCCGGACTACACCGCTGATCCTGGCGTTCGCGCTGCTGACCACACTGCCGGTCGGTCGTTGGCTGCCAGCACGTATCCGGCCGGCCGATCAGGGGCGCTCGGTGGTCTGCTATCCGCTGGTGGGGTTGGCCATTGGCATGCTCCTGGTGCTGGCAGATGCCGTATTGCATGGAGCGCCGCTATTGCTGGATGCGGCTATGCTGCTGGCGGTCTGGGTGATCGCCACCGGCGCCCTGCATCTCGATGGTCTGGCCGACTGCGTAGATGCCTGGTTCGCCGGGCACGGCGATCCGTCGCGCACTTTGACGGTGATGAAAGAGCCGACTGCCGGCCCGGCGGCGGTGGTGGCACTGGTGCTGCTGTTGCTGATCAAGTTCGCAGCGCTCGTGGCCTTGCTACGGGAAGGCGCCGAGACAGCCGGTTTGTTGTTGATCGTGCCGCTGCTGGCCCGGGCTGCAGTCGCGGGCTTGATTGCATCGACGGCCTATCGGCGCGCCGACGGCATCGCCCGCGATCAGGCAGCGACCCGTCCGCGCCGGGCGATTGCCCTGGCAGTGCTGGGTAGTGCTGCCGTTGGTGCCTGTGCAGTGCCTTCGGGGCTGTGGCTGTTGCTGTTGGTGGTAGTCGCAGTCGTGACCTGGGCCTGGCGGTCGCTATGGCAGCGGCGCATCGGCGGCTATACCGGCGACGTAGCCGGCGCCCTGATCGAGTTGGTCGAGGCCGCAGTCCTGATCGTCGCGGCTTGGAGTCTGCCTTGGGGCTGAGCATCACGCTGATTGCGGCCTTGGTCGCGGATGCGCTGCTCGGCGAGCCGCGCCGCGGCCATCCTCTGGTCGCGTTCGGTGGGTTGGCCGAACAGGCGGAGCGGCGCTTGAACCGCGGCCAGCGCCTATCAGGTCTGCTGGCATTGATCGCGCTGGTCGGCGCTCCAGTCGTACTCATCGCCGGACTGATCACGGCGTTGCCGTATGGCATCGGTTGGGTGCTGGCCGGTGGCTTGGCGCTGGTCGCGATCGGCCGTCATAGCCTGATCGAGCATGCGCAGGCGGTGGCGCAGCCCCTGAATCAAGGCGATCTGGTGGCCGCGCGCCAGCGCTTGGCCTGCTTGGTCAGCCGCGACACGAGCGCTATGGACGCCTTGGCCGTGCGCCGGGCCACGCTCGAATCCGTGCTCGAAAATGCTAGCGATGCCCTGTTCGCCTCGGTGTTCTGGTTTGCCCTCGGCGGGCTGCTCGCTGGGCCCGCGGGGGCTGCTGCTGCGGTGGTCATGCACCGGCTCGTCAATACCCTGGATGCAATGTGGGGTTATCGCAGCCCGCGCTTCGCCGCTTTTGGCTGGGCGGCCGCGCGGGCAGACGATGCCCTGAACTGGCTGCCGGCGCGCCTGACCGCGGTCGCATTCGCGTTGGTCGGTAATGGCCGTTCGGCGCTCGGCTGCTGGCATCGTCAGGCTCGGACCTATAGCAGCCCCAATGCCGGTCCGGTGATGGCAGCCGGCGCTGGAGCTCTGGGGGTGACGCTCGGCGGGGGCGCGCGCTATCACGGGGTGTGGCGGGAACGCGCCGAACTGGGCTGCGGCCGGGCGCCGGAGACCGGTGATATCCAGCGTGCGCTACGGCTGATCGACCGCGCGTTGCTGATGATGCTGTTGTTGGTGGTATTCGGAGATGGCTTATGACACACCCCCACGGTGGACAGCGCCGAGCGGCCGCGGCGCACTACGGTATCCCTGAGCATGAGTGGCTGGATGTCTCGACCGGTATCGCACCCTGGCCATGGCCGGTGCCGCCGATACCGGATACGGTCTGGACCCGGCTGCCGGAAACCGACGATGGCCTGCTCGAAGCAGCGGCCACTTACTATGGGCAGAGCCCGGACCGGCTCACGGCGTTGCCGGGCAGCCAATTCGCGATTCGCGAGCTGCCCAGATTGCTGGCGCCGGCCCGGGTCGCGGTGCCGGGCATCGGCTATACCGAGCACGCCCGGGCCTGGTCGGCTGCCGGCCATGAGCTGATGTTCTACGACTCGATCGAGGCGCTGATCGCCGCGCCCGGTCGCATCGATCATGCCGTGGTGATTTATCCAAATAATCCGACCGGTGAAGCCGCGGCCCTGGATCGCCTGGCCGTCGTGGGCGAGCGGCTCGGTGCCGGACGGCTGATCGTCGATGCGGCATTTGCCGACTGTCTCTCGGATCCGGGTATCGAGGCGCTGCCCGACAACGCGATCGTGCTGCGCTCGGTAGGCAAGTTTTTCGGCCTGGCGGGCATACGCCTGGGCTTTGCGATCGGCGTAGGCCCCGAGATCGAGTCGCTGCGGTCTGCGGTCGCCCCCTGGGGAGTGGCCCACCCGGCCCGCTGGATCGGTAGGCGTGCGCTGGCCGATGGTGAGTGGCAGGCCGGCCAGCAACGTCGTATTCGGCAGGCCGAGACCTGGCTGCGGGCATTGCTGGTCGATGCCTTTGGCGGCCGGCCGGTCACCAGCGCCGGCTTGTTCGCGACCGTCTGGTTTGATGCCGCGCACGAAGCGCCCGATTGCCATGCCGCGCTGGCCGAGCAAGGCGTACTCACCAGGCTGGGCGACAATAAGCACTGGCTGCGGCTCGGGCTGCCGAACGAGGCCGGCCGCGATCGGCTGGCGGCGGCGTTGAGCACGCTGCGATGAGTGGCTTCGGAGCCAGAATACGCCGTAGTACACGGTCCGCTTGGCTGACTGCCGGACTGTTGTTGGCGGTGGCTTGCCCGGCCTGGGCTGTGGTCTCGGCGACCGATTTCACTGGCCATACCGTCGCGCTTGAGCAGCCGGCGAAGCGGATCGTGGCGTTGACGCCGCATCTGGTGGAAAACCTGTTTTCGGCTGGGCTGGGCGATCGCATCGTAGGCGCGGTGCGCTATTCGGACTATCCGCCGGCCGCGCGCGAGATTCCTCGGGTCGGCGGTTATAACAGCCTGAGTCTGGAAGCGATCGTGGCCCGTCGGCCGGATCTGGTCGTGGCTTGGTCCGAGGGCGGATCGCCGGATGCGATCAAGCGCCTACGGGCGCTGGGCATTGCGGTCTATGTGGACAATCCGACCCAGCTGTCGGGAATCGCGCGCACGATTCGCGACCTCGGCGCGCTAGGGGGCACCGAAGCCCAGGCCGGGCGAGCCGCGGCGGCTTTCGAAGCCCGGATCGAGACTCTGCGGCAACATTATGCCGGCCGGTCGCCGGTACGGGTGTTCTGGGAAGTCTGGTCGGATCCGCTGCGCACCTTGTCCAGCCAGGGCATGACCGGCGCGGTCATCCAGCTATGCGGCGGACGCAATGTCTTTGCCGATGCCCCCACGCTGGCGCC
Organism: Salinisphaera sp. SPP-AMP-43; assembly: GCF_049568105.1. Taxonomy (GTDB): domain Bacteria; phylum Pseudomonadota; class Gammaproteobacteria; order Nevskiales; family Salinisphaeraceae; genus Salinisphaera. Next base: position 4,175,540 of record NZ_CP145335.1, on the reverse strand, counting down.
CAAGATCGGCATCGAATCGGTGGTCGCCCGTAGGCCGCAGGCGATCGTGGCCTCGGGCGTGGCCGAGACCCGCCCCGATTGGCGTGATTACTGGCAGCGCTGGTCGACGATTCCGGCCGTGGCCGACGACCATTTCGTGACCGTGCCCTCGGATCTGATCAGCCGCCCGAGCGTGCGTCTGGCCGACGGCGCGGCCGAGCTGTGCCAGGGCCTGGATCGGGTACGAGGCGAATTGGCCGATCAATAGTCGGCGCGGCCGGCCAGATCGCTGAAATCGGTCATGATGCGCTGGCGGTACGGGCCTCGCCGAGTCAACCACTGGTGCCTGCGCGCTACCGCCGGCGATAGATGCACGCCGGCGCTATCTCGACATAGCAATACAGGGCTGTGCCGATCGGCATATCGGCCAGCGAGAACGCTTCGCCGTCCGGCTAGAAGCGCGTCGCCAGTTCGCGATCGAGCAGCGCGAATCGCGCTTCGCAGGCTGTCCGGGCCGTTGCGATCGCGGTCAGGTCGCGTTGTGCAGGCGGCTGTCGATAAAAACCCCCGGAACAGGCGCATGAAGTCGGGCTGGAAGGCCGCCAGCCCCTAGTCGAGCCAGCCGATCGACAGGGCTGCGTCGGCCCGGCTCGGGCGGCCAGATAGCGCAGGATCGTATACGACTCCCAGACCGCTTGCTCGCCATCGGCCCGTACCGGCACCTTGCCGTGCGGATTCATGGCCCTAAATGCGGGGCTATCGAGTCCGCCGTGGCGGCCGCCGGCCGTGATATGTCGATCGTCCAGGCCCAGCGCGTCGGCCAGCCACAATACTTTCTGTACGTTGAAGGCGTCGGCCAGCCCCAGATCGTCAAATCCGCTATGTTTTGCCCCGTATTCGGTCGCGCCGTGCTCGGCCTTCCTGACGATGGGCGACGGATAGTCGCGGCACGAGATGAATCCCGCGAGGCACATAGCGTCGCCAACACAGGCCCGGCACGCTCGGTGGCGATGGCCGTGCGATGGCTGCGCGGCGGCTATCCGCCGATCGGGCGAGATTTGTGGGTTTGCATGTATTTCATGTCGTGCATCGTAGCGGACTGGAGGCATCAGGCAACACAAAAAAAGAAATAATGTTGTTTTATTTGACTTATGTCTTAGTTAGACAACGGCTATTGCTGGTTATGCTGGTTCGTCATTCCCCGAACTGCGAATCGAGATGCGACGACTAGGTATTCACTCTTTTGTCTGGACCGCCGGCCAAACCATAGAAGGCCTGGAGATGGCGCTCGATCGCTCCGCCGAGCAGGGCTATGAACTGGTCGAACTGGCCAATCTTCGGGCCGAGGATTTCGACCTCGACCGGATCGGCCGCCGGGCCCAGGATCTTGGCTTGGGCCTGACCATGACCATGGGCCTGGCACCGGAGGCCGATGTCTCGAGTGCCGACGAGGCGGTCGCCGCGCACGGGCGGCGTGAGCTCGATGTCGCCATCAAGGCAGCGCGCGACGTTGGCGCTGTCTCGCTGGGCGGCATCATCTACTCGGCGCATCAGAAATACACGACCATGCCCACCGAGGATCAGTGGCAGCGCAGCATCGCGGCCGTGGGCAACGCTGCCGGCACCGCTGGCGACTGCGGCGTCCGTCTGGTGCTCGAGATCGTCAATCGCTTCGAGACCAATCTGCTCAACACCACCGCTCAGGGGTTGAAATTCTTGGATGCGCTAGGTGACGACTCGGTCCAGCTGCATCTGGATACCTTCCATATGAACATTGAGGAGACCAACCCGGAGGGCGCGATTCGTATGGCCGGCGATCGGCTTGGCTATTTCCATGTCGGCGAGAACAATCGCGGCTATCTCGGCGACGGGGTGATCGACTTCGCAGGTATTTTCGATGCGCTGCTGGACATCGGCTACGACGGCGATGTGGTCTACGAAAGCTTTTCCAGTGCCGTGGTCGACGAAAAACTCGCCCGGGCCTGTGCCATCTGGCGCGATACCTGGACCGAGAGCGCGCCATTGGCCGGCCATGCCAAGCAGTTCCTGGAACTCAAATACGACGAGGCCAAACGCCGGCGCCAGAATCTGCAGACCCCAAGCTGATCGGCGTCGGGCGCCTCATCGGCATGGTCTGTTAGTCCAGTGCCAACCATAGCCCGACGCCCATGATCAGCGTCCCGGCGATACGATTGAGCAGGCGGACATTGGAGCGCTTGGCCAAGGCGGCCCGGGCGGCCGAGCCGCCGCTGGCATACAGCAGCAGACAGGCCAGTTCCATGCTCAGGATCATGGCCAGCAGCCCGCTCAGCTGCGGCGTCAGCGGCTGATCGAAATCCAGGAACGGTGGCAACAGGGCAATAAAGAACGCCCAGCCCTTAGGGTTGGCGATCGCCGTGATCAGCCCCTGGCTGGCGAGCTGGGCCCGCGGCGGCGGCGGGGCATCGTCGTCGATTTCGGGGATGGCCAGATTGCCTTTCGAGCGCCACATCTCGAGGCCGAGCCAGATCAGATAGGCACCGCCGACCCATTTAAAGACCGTGAACACCGCCGGATAGCGCAGCAGTACGGTGGCCACGCCGGCCACTGAGGCCACGGCGACCGTGGCCACCCCGACCAGCTCGCCGAGCCACATCCAGGCGGTACGCCGTACCCCGACCGTCATGCCCAGGCTCAACGACAGCGTCATGCACAGGCCAGGGGTGAGCGAAACGAGAAAAAAGGTCGGAATGAACACCGACAGCGTAGAAAGCGTCATGATCGGTCGGCGGCAGGGCAGAAAAAACGATGCCACTATACGGCGCGTCGGCAACGGCCCCAAGACCGGGCCGTGCTCTGGTGCGCAACGATCGGGGCCAAAAGCGTTTGCGGAATATAGCCGAGGGGCGGGCCGGGCGCTATGGCCTGCCGAGCCGGAACCACGTCGGCGAGAGGCTATTCGCCGCGTCGTAGCAGCGTCTGGATATGGATCGCGGCACTCGCGGCCAGGGCGTCCAGGGCATAGCCGCCTTCCAGCACGCTGACGATACGTCCGTCGCAATGCCGATCGGCAGCGTCGGCGATCCGCTCGGTGATCCACTCGAAATCCTCGGCTTCCAGCAGCAGATCGGCCAGCGGGTCCGAGCGATGGGCATCAAAGCCGGCCGAGACCAGAATCAACTGGGGCTGGAACTCATCTACGCTCGGCAGCCAGTCGCGCTCGATCGCACGCCGGAAGACCGCCCCGCCGGTGCCGGCGCGTAGCGGCGTCTTGATCAGCTTGCCGGGAATACTGGTATCCGAAGTATAGGGAAACAGCGGGTTCTGATAGCTCGAACAGAATAGGACACGCGGCTCGTTGGCCAGCACATCTTCGGTGCCGTTGCCGTGGTGGACATCGAAATCCAGGATCGCGACGCGCTCCAGGCCGTGCTCGGCCAGGGCATGGGCGGCAGCGATCGCGATGTTGTCGAAAAAACAAAAGCCCATGGCGCGATCGCGTTCGGCGTGGTGGCCGGGCGGGCGCACTGCACAGAAGGCATTGGCGATCTCGCCGGCCAGCACCGCATCGACCGCGGCCATCGCGCCGCCCGCGGCATGCCGGGCGGCTGCGACCGAATGCGGCATGAGCACGGTATCGGTATCCAGCGGCACCCGACCGGTATCCGGCGCCATGGCCACCAACTCGTCGACATAGAGTTCGTCGTGCACGCGGCGGATGGCATCCAGCGGTGCGGCTGGGGCCGCCCGCCGGTCCAGCTTATCCTGAATGCCGACCACTTCCAGGCCCTGCTCGATCGCTGGCAGCCGATCGGGCGATTCCGGATGGTGGTCGCCCATGTCGTGTGCCTGACAGCGCTCGAGGCAAGAGAAGTAGCCAGTGGCCATAGCGGATCAGCCGCGCTGTAGCGAGACGATGCGGTCGACCAGATTGGCCTGGGCCGGCTGATCGGGATAGAGCGCACCGTAATGCGACTGCATCCAGCGGCCGAAGGCCCGGTCGTCATCGGTGCCCAGCAGTTCGGCCAGGGCCGCGACGTGTTCGCCGCCGCCGGCGGCGGCTTCGCGCTGCAAGGCAAACTGCTGGTTGTGGGCGAAGTCGTGGGCGGCCTCGAAATCGTCCTTGTTGTGTTCACCGACGATATAGGCCGTAGTGCCGGCCGTGCTCGCGGTGGTCGTGAAGTCGTGGCTGTCGTAGGCCAGGGCGGGTGCGGCAACCAACAGGGTCAGTGCGGCCGTGGCTGCGATGCGAGTAGCAAACATCGAGTTCTCCGTTGCAGGGTTAGCGGTACAGTTCATGGCCGCCGGCACGGAATTCCTCGGCTTTTTGTTCAAGCCCGGCCTCGATCGCGTCGTCAGCCGAATGAATGCCGCGCTCGTGGGCGAATTCCCTTACTTCCTGGGAAATACGCATGGAGCAGAACTTGGGCCCGCACATACTACAGAAATGGGCGACCTTGGCGCTGTCCTTGGGCAGGGTTTCGTCGTGAAAGCCCTGGGCTTTCATCGGGTCCAGGCCGAGGTTGAACTGGTCTTCCCAGCGGAACTCGAAGCGCGCCTTGGACAAGGCGTTGTCACGGATCTGGGCGCCCGGATGGCCCTTGGCGAGATCGGCGGCGTGGGCGGCGATCTTGTAGGTGACGATGCCTTCGCGGACGTCGTCCTTGTCTGGCAGACCGAGATGCTCCTTGGGCGTGACATAGCAGAGCATGGCGGTGCCATACCAGCCGATCTGAGCCGCGCCGATCGCCGAGGTGATGTGATCGTAGCCAGGGCCGATGTCGGTGGTCAGCGGGCCCAGTGTATAGAAGGGCGCTTCGTGGCAATCTTCCAGTTCGGCGTCCATGTTCTCCTTGATGCGCTGCATCGGTACATGGCCCGGGCCTTCGATCATCACCTGGACATCGTGTTCCCAGGCGATCTTCGTGAGTTCTCCTAGCGTCTTCAACTCCGCCATCTGGGCTTCGTCGTTGGCGTCAGCAATCGCGCCGGGCCGTAGGCCATCGCCGAGCGAGAAGGCCACATCGTAGGCCTTCATGATCTCGCAGATCTCGGAGAAGTTGTCGTAGAGGAACGACTCTTGGTGATGGGCCAGGCACCACTTGGCCATGATCGAGCCGCCGCGGGAGACGATCCCGGTCACGCGGTTGACCGTCATCGGCACGAACGGTAGGCGTACGCCGGCATGGATGGTGAAGTAATCCACGCCCTGCTCGGCTTGTTCGATCAGCGTGTCCCGGAACATCTCCCAGGTCAGCTCTTCGGCCTTGCCGTCGACTTTTTCCAGCGCCTGATAGATCGGGACGGTACCGACCGGTACCGGTGCATTGCGAATGATCCATTCGCGGGTTTCGTGGATATGCTTGCCGGTGGATAGATCCATGATCGTATCGCCGCCCCAGCGGGCCGCCCAGACCATTTTCTCGACTTCCTCGGCGATCGAGGAGGTGACCGCCGAGGTGCCCATATTGGCGTTGATCTTCACCCGGAAATTGCGGCCGATGATCATCGGTTCGGATTCCGGATGGTTGACGTTGTTGGGGATGATCGCGCGCCCGGCTGCGATCTCGTCGCGCACGAACTCGGGCGTGACATAGTCCGGGATATTTGCGCCGTAGCCTTCGCCGGGATGCCGGCGAAGCAGCCGCGAATCGCGGATTTCGTCGATCTTCGCGTTTTCGCGAATGGCGACGTATTCCATCTCGGGGGTGACGATACCGGCCCGGGCATAGTGCATCTGCGAAATATTGGCCCCGGTCTTGGCGCGCCGTGGCTTGGGCGTATTCGGAAAACGCAGATGCCCGGTGGCGTTATCGGCCTCCCGGGCGCGGCCGTATTCCGAGGACAGGCCGGTGAGCTGCTCGGTATCGGCGCGTTCGGCGATCCAGGCAGCGCGCAACGCCGGCAGGCCGGTAGTCAAATCGATCGTGGCCTCGGGATCGGTATATGGCCCGGAGCAGTCGTAGATCGTGATCGGCGGGTTTTTTTCTACGCCGAAGGTGGCCGGCGTATTGGACTGCGACACCTCGCGCATCGGCACCCGGATATCGGGCCTGGAGCCGGTCACATACACCTTGGTGGAATTCGGAAACGGTGTGCGCATTTCTTCGGCCAGACGCGCGGACACGGCCAGATCCTTGGCAAGGGCACTCATGGCAAACCCCGGATGGGTAGATAGATCGTGCTGCAATCTATCAAGGCCGGGCGCGTTGGAAAACACGATTTTGGTCGGGGGCAGCCCGAGGCCTTGTTTTTGTCCGGTCCGCCGCGCCCAACGAGTGGCCGCCGCCAAGCATCAGTCAGCGGCCGCTGTCGAGCAGGGCCTCGCTGGTCAGGCAGGCCGCACCGGCTGCCTGCATGGTCTCGATCGCGGTCTCGGTATCGCCTGGCGTCATATCCACACCACGTACGCCATCGACGATCAGCGTGGTGGCAAAGCCTTCGGCCAGCGCATCCAATACCGTGTATTTCACGCATACGTCCGCAGCCAGGCCCATGACGAACAGGCGCCCGGCATCGAGATCGCGCAAAGTCTCGGCCAGGCCGGTGGCCTTGCGATGGCCGTTGTCGTAGAAGGCCGAGTAGCTGTCGATCCGGCGATCCTCGCCCTTGCGTACCACGTGGTCGATGCCGGCAATATCCAGCCCCGAGGCAAAGCTCGCACCGGCGCTGTTCTGTACGCAGTGCACCGGCCACAGAATCTGTTCCACGCCGTCGACTTCGGTGACTTCGAAAGCCTGATGGCCGGGGTGTTGTTCGGCAAACGACAGATGGTTAGCCGGATGCCAATCCTGGCTGGCGATCACGGTATCGAAGGCCGGGATCAAGCGGTTGGCGATCGGCACCACAGTATCGCCTTCCGGCACCGCCAGCGCGCCGCCCGGCAGGAAATCGTTCTGGATATCAACGAGCAATAGAACGTCCGACATAAGCGTATTCTGCTAATGCATTGGCCTAACAAGCAGGATAGAAGAACGGCACACCGTTCTCTACATGACGAGCCTGCCGGTACGGCCGGGGCGATGTCGAGGACGTGCCGTATCGCGACGGCGGAATGGTCGCTCAGGCCAAGAGGACGTTCGGCCGAGTCGTGCCGGCTGTGCCCCAACGGCAAAGCCAGCCGAGCCGGCTCAACTAAGCGAGCCGAATGCATTGCCGCGCGGCTGAGCGGCTGTATCGACGGCCTGTAGGTTGCCGGTGCAGATTGGCGGCCAGGCCGGAGCATGAATCTTGGCCCGCCGGCTGCAGCACGAGACGAACGCCCAAGCACGCCGGTCCTGGCAGGCCGATCCTGCCAGGCCAAGGGCATTCCGGCCGCGTTGCTGCCGCACCACGGTCTGTAAAGGCTCCGTGCGGGGCTGCGCCAGGCACTGTAGCGTGGCCCGACCAAACATGATGCCGGGCTGTCATACGGCATCGCCAGAACGCTGGATGATCGCATCCCGGTGCTGGCTTATTCGGATTGGCGTCCATCGTGCCTGTGGTATGGCCCGATCGGTGCGTGCCACGCCGCGATCGAGATTCGTGCCTGGTCGGCTCCGATAGGCCAAGGCCATCACGGCGCTCGCCTGATATTTCAATCGACTTTATTGCTTGCCGTTGCCATCCAGATGCCGCTGGGCCAGCCAGTCGCGCAGCGCATCGGTCGACTCGTCCAGATAATGATCGATCAGGGCCGGATAGTTCGGCCGGTCGGTGAAATAGGCGAACTGGGCCATTGCGTAGTCGCGGATCTCGGTAAGTTCCGGCGAAGGCGCGACCCGTGTGCCTTCGCGCACGGCCGGGCGCAGCAGATCGGTATGCGGGGCTTCGGCCTCGAAGCGATGCTCGTACTCGGCCACGCCCCCGGCCCAGGCGGTCGCCCAGGCGGCTTCGTCGAACAGCAGGTCGGCGATCGGGTCGCCGGCGTGGTCGAGAAAGCGTCGGACCTGTTGTACGCCCGGCCGGGTTAGCTTGCCGGGGGTGTCGCTCATCTTCATGCGATACGACCAGCGCCCGGAATCCTCGCGGATCGCGCCCAGCTTGTAGACGCCGTCCAAGGCGGCATCGGGCTGGGCCGTGGTCAGCCGGGTGCCTACGCCCCAGAGCACGATTGGCGCGCCGCGCGATTTCAGATCGGCGATGACGCGTTCGTCGAGGCTGGAGCTGGCCGCGATCTTGGCATCGGGGAAGCCGGCGGCATCCAGCCGGCGCCGGGCGCGTCGCGACAGCTGGGCCAGATCGCCCGAATCCAGCCGGATGCCGGCCATTTCATAACCGTGCTCACGCAGCTTGTTGCCGGCCCGGATCGCGTTCTCGATACCCTCGATGCTGTTGTAGGTATCGACCAGGAACACGCAGTTGTTGGGGAGCGCAGCGGCATAGGCATCGAAGGCATCGATTTCATGGTCAAAGGCCATCACCCAGCCGTGCGCATGGGTGCCGGATACCGGTACGCCGAACAACTGACCAGCGAGCACGTTCGAGGTGCCTGCACAGCCGCCGATATAGGCGGCCCGGGCAGCCGAGACGCCGCCGTCGATGCCCTGGGCCTTGCGGAGGCCGAAATCGAGCACCGGGTCGCCGCCGGCGGCGTGCACGATGCGCGCGGCCTTGGTCGCGACCAGGGTCGGGAAGTTCATCAGATTGAGCAGGGCGGTTTCGAGCAGTTGGGCTTCCAGGATTGGCCCGCGGACCCGTAGCATCGGCTGGTGCGGGAATACCGCCGTGCCCTCGGGTACGGCATCGACCTCGCCGGTGAATGAAAAATCGCGTAGATAGTCGAGAAAACCTTCGGCAAACATCGGCTTGCCGGCATTGTCCTTGAGCGTGGCCAAATAGGCGACGTCTTCCTCGGTGAAGCGGATTTCGGTGATGTAGTCGATCGCGGTCTCGACCCCGCCGGCCAGGGCGAAGCCGTTGTCGTAAGGCGCCTGCCTGAAGAACAGATGAAAGACCGACTCGCGGGCCCCAGTCCCGTTATACCAGTGGGCATAGGCCATCGTGAGTTGATAGAGATCGGTCAGCAGCGCGGGCGCGCGGCCGTAGAGTTGCTCGATTGCGGACATCGCGTCGCTCTTTCGGGCCGATCGGTCAGGCTCGCAGCAGCGGCCGATCGGTTAGGCTGTGGGACGAAAACAAAGACGTTGCGACATGCAGCGCCTGTGCGACAAGTCTCGCCAGTTTAACGACATACGTTTTGTAGAGCAGGGTGGGCGAACCGGGTTCATGAGCCAATCGCGCGAGCATCAGCAAAAAACCGGCCGCACGCCGCTGTCCCGACGCCAGCGACTGTTCATTGCGCTCGCCGCGCCGTTGTTGCGCGGACTCGCTCGGGCGCTGTTGGCGAGCTGTCGCGTGGTCGCGGTGCGCGGCGAAGCACATCTGCAGACCCTAGTCGACGACCAGCGCTCGGCGTTGCTGTGCTGTTGGCACCAACGATTGGTGCACACGGTGGGCTGTCTGCTCGGCGCGCGGGCGCGCGGTCTGCAGCCAGGGTTTCTGGTCTCGCCCTCGCGCGACGGCGAGTTGATCGCAGCGGTCATCGGCGGGCTCGGCGCGACGATCCTGCGCGGCTCGGCCAATCGCACCGGCGCGCGCGCCTTTCGCGATATGTACACCACTCTCAAAGCCGGCGTTTCGCCGATCATCGCGGTCGACGGTCCGCATGGCCCGGCCCGCACAGCCAAACCGGGCACGCCGATGCTCGCCCAGATGACCAAGGCGCCGATGCTGCCGATCAGCTTCGCCGCCGATCGCTACTGGCAGCTCAAATCCTGGGACCGGATGCTCATCCCCAAGCCGTTCGCGCGGGTAGTGGTGGTGATCGGCGAGCCACTGGCCTGTGAGCGCGGCGATATCCCGGATGCGCTGGCCAGCACGCTGGGCGAACGATTGGATGCGATCACCGCTGCAGCCGAAGCCGAGCTGTCGGCTTGAAGGCTACCTCTTTCTGGCGCGCCTCGGGCTACACTGCGCGCCTCAGCTCGCGACCCACAATTCGCTACCGATGAATGCCCTCGACCGACGCCAGCGCATCCTTGAATGGCTACGCGTCAAGCGCCGCGTGAGCGTAACCTGGCTGGCCGAACAGACGGGGGCCTCGGCCGAGACGATTCGGCGCGATCTGAGCGGGCTGGCGAATGAAGGTCTGGTCGAGAAATTCCATGGCGGCGCGGCCATGCCCGGCAATCCGGCTTATGAAAACGCCTTCGCGACCCGGATGTACGAACGGGTCGAGGCCAAGACCGCCGTGGCCGAGCTGGCCGCCGCTCTGTTCGTCTCTGGCGACAGTCTGTTCGTGGATACCGGCACCACCACACTGTTGTTTGCCCGGGCGCTAGCGGGCCAGCGCGGTCTGACCGTGATCAGCAACTGTGTACGGATCGCCCAGACGCTTGGCGAATCCGAGAATCGCGTGTTTCTGATCGGCGGCGAGTATGAGCCGGACGCCCAGGAAGCGGTGGGCACCTTCGCCCAGGAACAGATCGCACGCTTTAACGCGGCCCATGTGGTGATCACCGCCGGGGCCCTGGATGCCGGTGGCGTCATGGATTTTTCGCTGGCCGAGGCCGACGTGGCACGGGCCATGATCGCCCAAGCCGATACCGTGACGGTATTGGCCGATGCCAGCAAACTCGGCCGGCGCGCCCTGTTCAAGGTGATCCCGCTGGCGCGGATCGACCGACTGGTGGTCGATGCGCTGCCCGAGGCCGAGCTGCGTGAAGCCCTCCAGGAAGCCGGGGTCGCGCTGCATATCGCCGCGCCAGACTAGTCGCCCCGGGCTCGGCCGCCAGCATCGGCGCCGATCGGGCACCGCTTCGCCCCCAGCCATTCCAGCCGCATAGCCTCGGTTCGTCAGTGGACGTCCAGGACGGCAGCCGCCTGTGGTGCGCGATAGCAGCGCCTGAACTGCCAAGCTGAGCCGGAATTTTGTGGCTTTTGCCTTTACTCGGTCACCGAATTATGGAATAACGGTCATCATTGCCAAATAAATTGACCGTTATCTGTGGATTCAAAGAGCGCTTCGAGCCAGGACAGCTATGACGTCGCCGTGATCGGCGGCGGCGTGGTGGGCTGTGCCGTTGCCCGGCGGTTTACCCTCGAAGGCGCCCGGGTGCTGTTGCTCGAAAAAGGCCGGGACATCCTCTCTGGAGCCAGCAAGGGCAACAGCGCGATTCTGCATACCGGCTTCGATGCGCCAGAAGACAGCCTGGAACTGGCCTGTATGCAGGCCGGCTATGCCGAATACCGAGCCATCCACGAATCGCTGAATCTGCCGCTGCTCGCCACCGGTGCGATCGTAGCGGCCTGGAACGAACAGGACGACGCCGAGCTCGATGCGATCGTGGCCCGGGCGCATGCCAATGGGGTCGACAACGTCCGGCGTATCGATCGCGCCGATGTGCTGGCCCGCGAGCCGCAGTTGAATCCGGCAGTACGGGCCGGCGTGCTGGTGCCCGACGAGCACGTGATCGATCCCTGGTCGGCGCCGCTGGCCTATCTCACCCAGGCCATGGCCAACGGGGCCGAGGTATGGCGGCATTGCGAAGTGCTTGGCGGCGACTACGACGGGGCACTCTGGCAGCTGCACACCAGCCGTGGCCCGACGGCGGCTGCCCAGGTGATCAACTGTGCCGGGCTGTACGGCGATGTCGTCGAGGAGCGTCTGCTGGGCGAGAGCCAGATGGCGATCCGGCCGCGCAAGGGCCAGTTCGTGGTCTTCGACAAGGCAGCGGCAGCGTTGATCGATCATATCCTGCTGCCGGTGCCCCAGCCGCGCACCAAGGGCGTGGTGGTCACCCGTACCGCCTATGGCAATGTTCTGGTCGGCCCGACCGCCGAGGAACAGGACGACCGCGAGCATGCCCGGGTCGACCAGCAGACGCTGGCCGATCTGATCGCGGCGGCCGCCGAACGCCTGCCGGCTCTGGCCGAGATGCCGGTGACCGCGACCTATGCCGGCCTGCGCCCGGCGACCGAGGAGAAGGATTATCGGATTCGCCACGAGCCGGAGCGGGGCTGGCTGACCCTAGGCGGGGTGCGCTCGACCGGCCTGACGGCTGCGCTCGGTATCGCAGCGCATGCCTATGCACTGTATCGACAGCGCCGCCAGCATTCGCCGCTGGCCGCGCCGGCCACGCCGTGGCTGCCGAATATCGCCGAACACCGACCGCGCGATTGGCAGGCAGCCGGCTACGACGAAATCGTCTGTCACTGCGAACTGGTCACCCGGCGCGAGATCGAAGCCGCGCTGGCCTCGACCCTGCCGCCGGGCGATATCGGTGGGCTGAAACGACGGACCCGGGCCTGTATGGGACGTTGTCAGGGGTTTTATTGCGCGGCCCATCTGAACCGGATCGCCGGGGATGCACTAGCGACGCCGCTGGCCACGGGGGCGGCCCATGAACACTGAAATCCACTGCGATGTCGCGGTGGTCGGTAGCGGGCCAGCGGGGCTATCGGCGGCCACGGCACTACGCCAGGCCGGGGTCAACCGCGTACTCGTGTTTGAACGCGAGCCCGAGGCCGGTGGCATTCCGCGCCATTGCGCGCACCCGCCCTACGGTGTGCGCGAATATGGCCGGCTGATGACCGGACCGCGCTATGCACAGCGCAACGTCGCGGCGGCCGAAGCCGCCGGTGTGGATATCCGGACCCGACACACGGTCGTCGCTCTACATCCCGGCGGGGCGCTCGATCTGGCCACGCCGGACGGCATGCTACGGGTGGTCGCCAAACGCGTGCTGCTGACCACCGGGGCGCGCGAGACACCGCGCTCGGCGCGGCTGATTTCCGGCGACCGGCCGGTCGGCGTCATCAATACCGCGACCCTGCAGTCTGCGTTGTATCTGGAACATTTCAAGCCATTCGAGGCGCCGCTGATCGTCGGCACCGAGCTGGTGAGTCTGTCGGCAGTGATGAGTTGCCGACGGGCCGGTATACGCCCGGTCGCGGTGGTCGAGCCGAATCCGCGCCCGACCGCGCGCTGGCCGTTGACTCTATTTCCCCGCCTGTGCGGCATTCCGCTGCACCTGAATACAGAACTGGCCGCGATTTATGGCCGCGAGCGCGTCGAGGGCGTACAGCTGGCGGGCCCCGACGGCGCACGGTCGACGATCGCCTGCGACGGCGTTCTGCTGACCGGGCGTTTTACCAGTGAATCGAGTTTGGCTCGGCTAGCGCCGCATCTGAGCGTCGATGCCGGCAGTTCGGGGCCGGTCGTCGATCAATATGGGCGCTGTAGCGATCCGGCCTATTACGCCGCAGGCAACGTACTGCGCCCGATCGAGACGGCCGGCTGGTCCTGGCGCGAAGGCCGGGCGATAGCGGGCTGTATCGCGGCCGATCTGGCATGCGACTTGCCGGCTGCGAGCGAGGTCATCCCGATCCATGTCCAGTCGCCGTTGAAGTATTGCGTGCCGCAGCGGCTGGTACCCAGCACGCACTCGGGGCTGGCTGAGTTGCAACTACGCGTTGTCGAGCCGGTCCGCGGCACGCTGATGGTCTCCGACGGGCTCCGCCCGCTTTGGCGGGCTTCGGGGGCTTTTCTGCCCGAGCGACGCATTCGGGTGCCGCTCGGCGATCCGGCTTTTTTAAGTGCTACGGCGCTCGATATCGGTTTCGAGAGTTCGCCGTAGCGAGGGCGTTTCATTACACAGCTTGCCAAGGGGGCAACCATGACTGATCCCAAGGTTTCGAGAGGCTCTGCCGGGCCGGGCGCCGATGTCGCCGAGTTCGGTTATACCCAGGCCATGCAACGCAGTACGCGATCCTTTGCGTCGTTTGCCGTCGCTTTCGCGTTCGTATCCATCGCCACCGGCATCTTCACCACCTACGGCGCAGTGTTGCAGTCATCCGGGCCGGCCGGTATCTGGACCTGGCCAGTGGCCGTGGTCGGCCAGCTCATGGTGGCCCTCCTGTTCGGCTCGCTGGCCGCACGTATCCCGGTGACCGGCTATTCCTATCAATGGGTGTCGCGGTTGGCCAATCCGGTGCTCGGCTGGATCATGGGCTGGATTTCGTTCACCTTCCTGGCGATCGTGGTGGTCGCGGTCGACTACACTATTGCTTCGACCGTGCTGCCGGTGCTGTTGAATTACACCGGCACGCCGGGCAATGCCTGGTGGATCACCGCGCTCGTGCTGGCCGGCCAGGCGTTGCTGGTCGCGTTTTCGACCCGCTGGACCGAGCGCGTGAACAATGCGGCGGTCACCGCCGAGCTGGTCGGCATGTTGTTGCTGGTGGTGCTGTTACTGGTGGTCGGCGCGATCATGCGCGGGCTGGATTTCTCCAATCTGGTATCGACCGGCTCGATCAGCCCCGAGGGTTATTTCAGCTTCGGTAGTCTAGTGCACGTGGGTCCGTGGATGATGGGCACATTGCTCGGTTCATTCACCATCGTGGGTTTCGAGTCGGCCGCCAATCTGGCCGAAGAGACCGAGCAGCCGGCACGGGTCGTGCCGCGGGCCATGGCCCAGGCGGTGATCGCCTCCGGCGTGCTCGGCTTCGCTTTTCTGATCGCGGTCACTCTGCTGGCCGGCGATCCGGTGGCCCTTGCCCAGTCGGCCACCCCGATCGCAGATGTGATCGCCCGGGTGCTTGGCCCGGTGGTGGGCACGGCCTTGTTGATCATGGTGGTGGTCGCGATTTTTGCTTGCGGCATGGTGATTCTGATGACCGGCGTGCGCTTGGTCTGGGCGATGTCGCGGGATGCCCGTTTCCCGGGGCATGCCTTGTGGTCGCGGATCTCGCCGCGTTTTGGCACTCCCCTGGCCGCCACCGGGCTGGTGTTCGTGCTCGGCGAGCTGCTGCTGGCCATCTTTGCTTTCCAGACCGATGCCCTGTTCGCCCTGTTTTCTGCGGCGACTCTGCTGCCGTCGGTAATCTATGCCGCAACGGTATTGTTGTATATCGTCAAACGCCGTGATCTGCCGCCGAGCAAGGGTTTTACCCTCGGCCGTTTCGAAGTGCCGGTGGTCGTGTTGGCCTCGATCTGGCTGGTCTACGAATTGCTGATTTTCCGTGATGCGGCCTTTTTGAGCTCGTGGGTGTATGTCGCGATCATGGTCGCTATCGGTGCGGTCTATCTTGGCTTCTTGCTGGCTCGGCGCGGTGGTACGGCCGGCCTGGCAATGCCGGCCATGTATTCGGTCGATGCCGAGCTGGATGCCGATGCGGCCGGCGCCGCGGTTCGCTCATGAGTTGCGTGCTGGCGATCGATCAGGGCACCTCGGGCACCAAGGCTGCGGTGGTCGATAGCGACGGCTGCATCCGCGGGCTGGCCGAGCGCCCGGTGGCCCCCGACTATCGCGCCGATGGCGCGGTCGAGCAGGATCCGATGGCCTTGCTGGAATCGGTGCTCGCAGCCGGCCGCGCGGCCATCGCCCAGGCGGGCTGCGAGGTCGACATCGTGACCTTGGCCAACCAGGGCGAGACCGTGCTGGCCTGGGACCCCGAGACCGGGGCCCCGATGTCGCGAATGATCGTCTGGCAGGATCGACGGGCGGCTTCGATTTGTACCGAGCTCGCCGGAAAGCGCGAGCGACTGGCCGAGAAGACCGGCCTGATGCTGGATCCTTATTTCTCGGCGCCGAAGCTGGCCTGGCTGCGCCGGCATGTCACTCGTGATGGGGTCGTGACGACCTCGGATGCCTGGCTGATCCATCAACTGACCGGTGCCTTCGTCACCGATGTCACGACTGCCAGTCGTTCGGCGCTCTGCGGGCTCGACACACTCGCCTGGGATCGCGAACTGTTGGATTGGTTCGGGCTGGCCGACGAGCGCCTGCCCGAGATCGTGGCCTGCGATGAGATCGTCGGCGAAACCACTGCCTTTGGGCGCCCGACGCCGGTTGGCGGGCTGGTGGTGGATCAGCAGGCGGCTCTGATCGGTCAATCCTGTCTGGCCCCCGGCGAGGCCAAATGTACTTTCGGTACCGGCGCTTTCCTGCTGGCCCAGATCGGCGAAACGCCGCGTGGTTCGCGCCACGGCCTGACCACCTCGGCGGCCTGGCAACTTCGCGAGCGATCGAGCTATTGCGTAGACGGCCAAGTCTATACCGCGGCCTCGGCGATCCGCTGGCTGATCGAGCTCGGCTGGATTGAAAGCGCGGCCGAGCTCGATCGGGTGGCCGCAGCGGATTCAGAGGGCGCGCTTTGCGTGCCATCGTTCGCCGGTCTGGCCGCGCCCTGGTGGCAGTCTCAGGCCCGAGCCCAGTTCACCGGCATGAACCTGGCCACCGGAGCGCCGCATCTGGTGCTGGCGGTCTTGGAAGGCATCGCTGCCCAGGTGGCCGAACTGGTCGATCTGATCGGCGCCGATTTCGAACAGCCATTGACCCGGCTGCGGGTCGACGGCGGGCTAACCCAGTCGCGGCGGCTGATGCAGGCGGCCGCCGATCTCTGTCAGCTGCCGATCGAGGTCTACCCGGATGCCCATGCCACGCCGCTGGGCGCGGCCGCCCTGGCACGGATGGCAATGAATCCCGACCAGGAGGCCCGACTGGCCGATGCGGTCGTCGCCTGGCAGCCGAGCGCGGTCTATGAGCCGGCCTGGTCGCCGGACCGGGCCGCGACCTTTCGCGAGGGCTGGCGCCGCCAGATTCCTGTGGGCGACGACTAACCCGCGTCAGTTCGTGGTCTCGGCCTCTAGGAACTCGGCCAGATCGTTGATCGTGGGGTAGTCGAACAGATCGTTGATCTCGATCCGGCTCGGCCAACGCGTCTCGATGCCTTCATGGATCTGGGCCAGTTCCAGCGACGACAGGCCGATTTCGAACAGATCGTCGTCGTAGCCGATGTTTTTATCCGGAGCGACTTCGTCACAGATGATCTTGAGCTGATCGGCCACGGCGGTCGCGGCCGGTGCGCTGCCGGCCGCCTCGGATGCGGTCAGGGCATGCAGCTCGGCGATCACGTCGTCGAAGGCCCCGCCGGCGAAGTCGGCGGCCAGGGCCGCGCGCTGCGGTTTGCCACTGGTGGTCTTGGGGACCTGGCGGACCGGCAGCACATGCGCCACGGCCAGGCCGGTATCGTGGTTGATGCGCTGGGCAATGGCCCGCGCGGTCGGCACGAAATCCTCGGTGTGTCCGCGGTGTACGACGAAAAACACCAGCTCGTCGGCGTCGGCATTCGGCGCGCGAACCCCGGCGGCGGCGATCTTGTTCAGATCTACGCCGTCGATCTTGTCGGCGACGGCTTCCAGATCCTGGGGATAGTGGTTGGCGCCGTTGATGAAGATGATGTCCTTAGCGCGCCCGGTGATATACAGCTCGGCGTCGTGCACGAAGCCGAGATCGCCGGTATCCAGCCAGCCGTTGCCCACGAGTGCAGCCGCGTTGGCCTCGGGGTTGGCATAGTAGCCGGCGGTCACGTTGGCGCCGGCGATCCAGACCCGACCGACCACGTCCTCGGCGACCGGCTGACCGTCGGCATCGGCGATGCGTAGCTCGCAGCCGGCCACCGGCGTGCCGAGATCGACCAGCTCGATGGCCTCGGCGCTGTCGTCGAAACGGACCCGGTCGCCGGTGCCGAGTTCGCCGCGGGCCACCGAGAGCGTGGCCAGACCCGCGCCAGCCGGCGGGAAGGTCGCGGCCAGGCTGGCCTCGGCTAGGCCATAGACACAGAACATGACGTTCGGCGCCAGGCCGTTCGGTGCCAGCGTGTCGAGAAATTCACGCGCCAACGAGGCTGCGATCGGCTCGGCGCCGTTGTAGATCAGGCGCACGCTGGACAGATCCAGATCGGGCCGGCCCTTGGCTGAGATTGCACGCAGCGTATGGCGATAGCCGAAGTTCGGTGAGCACAGCAGTGAGGCCTTTTTCTCAGCGGCTTTTTCCAGCCACAGCAGCGGCCGTCGGGCGAACAGTTCTGGCGCCATCAGATAGTGGTTAAAGGCGTGGCAAACCAGGGTCAGATGGAAGCCGATCAGGCCCATATCGTGGGTCAGCGGCATCCAAGAGACCGCGACTTCATCGTCGCTGAAGTGCGAGCCGTCGCTGATCGCGGCGATGTTGGCGAGCACGTTGGCATGGCTGAGCACCACGCCCTTGGGATCGCCGGTCGAGCCGGAGGAAAACTGGATGAATGCGGTGTCCTCGGCAGCCAGGTCGGCGCGCTGGGGTTCGGTTTCGACCGCCGGCGGCTCGTCCGACAGCGCGCTATCGGCGAACCGCTCGCCGGCCGCGGCCTGGCCGGCCGCCTCGAAATGGCCGAGGATGCGTTCCATATGCCGGGCATCGGTCACCACCCGTGGTTCGCCCATATGCGACCAGACCCGGGCGAGTTTGTTCAGATGCGCCTCAGTGGCGCCGGCAGCGACCGGCACCGGCGTCAGGCCGCCATAGATCGCCGCCCAGTAGAACTGCACGAAGCGCAGATTGTCGGCGATGAATAGGATCACCGGATCGCCGGGTTTCGCGCCTTCGTCCTGCAGCACGGCCAGCATGCGCAGTGCGGCGCGCTTGAGCAGCCGGTAGCTGAGGCGGCGTTCGTCGTTGGCGCCGTCGATGAAGCCGATTTCGCGGTCGGTTTCGGCCGCCGCGTCCAGTGCGTCGGCCAGGGTCTTGAACGAGTGCATAGCCATGCCCGTGTCGTCGACCATCGTGGTCGTTGTTATCGGGGCGCCAATTGTAAATAAATTCCGTTGGCTGGCCGTAGATTGATTGCGGATTCGATCGCCGGCGTGCCTTCGCCCTGCCAGATCGGCGTGAAGTGGCGCAGCATGGTGGCCAGATGCACGCGCATCTCGGTCGCGGCCATATGTTCGCCGATACAGTGGCGTGGCCCGGCCGCATACGGCAGATAGGCCAGCCGGTGCCTAGGCTCGTCGGCGCGCTCGAATCGGTCCGGATCGAAGCGCTCCGGCTGCTGCCAGTATTGCGGATGGCGGTGTAGCAGATAAGGACAGATAAAGACCTGGGTGCCGGCCGCGATCGGTCGCCCACCCAGCTCATGATCAACGGTCGCGCGGCGCGATAGCAGCCAGCCCGGGGGATAAAGGCGCAGGGTTTCGGCGACCACGCGATCGGTATAAGCCAGCGTCTGTCGATCGGTACCACCAGTGGTACGCAGGGTGGCCTCATCCACACCGTCGGTCTCGGCCTGCATGCGAGCGGCCACGCTGGGATGGGTGGCGATCAGATGCCAGGCAAAGGCCAGGGCGCTGGCGGTGGTTTCATGGCCGGCCACGATCAGGGTCATGACTTCGTCGATGATCGCCGTGCGGCTCATCGGCTGATCGTCGCGCCCGCGGGTGGCCAGCAAATGGCCGAGAAAATCGAATTCGTGGGGCGCGCCCGCGGCCAGCCGCGTGTCTATGATCTCGTCGACGACTTTTTTCAGGCGATGGAAACGGGCCGCGAAACGCAGATTGCGCTCGGGCTGCTCGGTGAGCAGGGCGAACGGGTTGTGGCCGTGCTCGACCAGCCGCGCATAGTCGGCGCCGAAGATCGATTTGAGCACGATGCCGAGACTCAGTTCGCTGGTATCGGCTTCGGCTTCCACGGCGCGCCCGTCGTTGGCGGCCTGCTGCCAGCGTGCAGCGAGCGCGGCGTTCTCGTCGAAGATCATGGTGTTGAAATCAGCCAGCGAGCGCGGCCGAAACGCGGTCTGCAGCATACGCCGCTGGCGGGCCCAGAAATCGCCTTCGCTGACCATGATGCCGTTGCCGAGCAGGATCTTGACCCGGTCCAGGCCCATGCCCTTGGTATATTTCGCGGCCTGGCGCACCAGCACCTGCTGGGCCAGTGCCGGGTCGTTGACGATCCAGTGCGCCGGCCCGCCGTTGACCGCAGGCACTTGAAACAGATCGCCGTACTCGGCCTGCCAAGCCTGCAGCCGCCTACGGGTAGCGTCGTCCGGGGCGATCGGAAATGCTTCGGCCGGGCCGGACAGGCCGTGGGCCGTGGCAGAATCCGGATAATTCTCGGTCTTGACGGTCATCACGAGCGACCTCCACTACGGATTCCGACCCCATGGCGTGGGCGACAACGAAACATCGTTTTAGGATTAAGAAAACGTTTATGTTTGTAGTATACATCGTTCTCGACGAAGTGCGGGAGGCGGCGTTTGCTGCTCGCCCGGCGGCCGCGGTGCCCGAAAGCTATCGGCGGCGTCTAGAACGCATGCAGAATCGTACGGCGCGGGCCCGCACCCAGGCCGGGTTATGGCTGCTCAAGCAGGGGTTGGAGCTGGTCGGTGCGCCTTCGGGCACGTGGGCCCGGCTGGGCTTTGCGCCCGGCGGGCGGCCCTGTTTTGCCCAGGGGCCGGCGTTCAGCGTTTCGCACAGCGAGTGGCTGGTTGCCTGTGCGATCGCCGAGCATGTGCGGATCGGGCTGGATGTAGAGGCGCGGCGCGAGAATGTCTCGCCGCGGCTGCAGCGTTCGATCGCCCCGTCAGGCGATTTCTTCGATGCCTGGTGTGCCCGCGAGGCCACGGTCAAGGCTAGTGGCCGGGTCGGCTTGGCGCGTATTCGCGGCCTCGAACTCGCAGGCGATATAGCCCGGCTGGATGGCCGCGACTGGCATTTATGCCCGGTATCGCTGCAGGCGGGTTATGCGAGCTGCGTGGCCAGCGAGCGACCGCTGGCCAGCGCATCGATCCATACGCTGGACTGCGCGGATCGGTTCGATCTCAGCGGCGTTCTCGGCGAATGAAATACAGCCCGGTATAGATCTTCGGGTCCACTGGGGTGCCCTCGGCTTCGCGGGCGGCCAGCCAGTCGTCGACTTCGTGCATGGGCACGGCATGGACGGTGATTTGTTCGCTGTCGTCGCCGCCGCCGTCGTGGATCCGGGTCAGCTCGTGGGCGCGATAGAACCACAGTGTTTCTGCAGACAGGCCGGCGCTGGGCGGGCCGCCGGTCATATACGTCATCCGGGCGGCGCGATAGCCGGTTTCTTCCTCGAGTTCGCGCGCTGCGGCCACGGCCAGGGCTTCGTCTTCCTCGCCGGCGATATCGCCGACCAACCCGGCTGGCAGTTCCAGCACCGAGCGCCCCAGGGCTGGGCGGGGTTGTTCGACCAGCAGCAGTTCGTCATCGGGCGTCACGGCCACGATTACCACTGCGCCGCGGGCATTCGCGCGCACCACGAATTCCCAGGTGTCGATGCGCTGCAGGCGCAGATAGTCGCCTTCGTAGAGGGTCTGGAGTTCGGCCATGGCGGATCGGGCTCGAGATGGATCAGCCCGCCAGTCTAGCGTTGTCGGCCGGTTCGAGCACAGCGGCGGGCGGCTTTGCTAAGCTTGGCCGCCGCACACGGCGCCACGCCGCTGTTTTTCGACCGTCGACCAGTTAGGGCTGTCCATGAGTTCGTCATCGCATCGCATTCTCGTTGTCGGCAACGGGGGCCGGGAGCATGCCCTGGCCTGGAAGCTGGCGGCCTCGCCGCGGGTCGCCGAGATCTTCGTGGCGCCGGGCAATGCCGGCACTGCGTTGATGAGCAATGTCACGAATGTGGCCATCGGCGTGGAAGAAATCGATGCGCTGGTCGACTTCGCGCGCGACAACGCGATCACGCTGACCGTGGTCGGGCCCGAGGCGCCGCTGGCCATCGGCCTGGTCGATGCGTTCAACGTAGCCGGTCTGGCTTGTTTTGGCCCGACTGCCGCGGCCGCCGAGCTCGAGGCCAGCAAGGCGTTTTCCAAGGATTTTTTGGCCCGGCATTCGATTCCGACCGCCGAGTACGCCACGTTTTCCGACTATGCGGCGGCGGCCGCGTATATCGAGCAACGCGGGGCGCCGATCGTGATCAAGGCCGACGGCCTGGCGGCGGGCAAGGGCGTGACTCTGGCCCAAAGCGTCGAACAGGCGCTGGCCTCGGCCCGCGACATGCTCGAGGACAATGCGTTCGGCGATGCCGGCGCGCGAATCGTGGTCGAGGAATTTTTGACCGGCGAAGAGGCCAGTTTCATCGCCATGGTCGACGGCGAACATATCTTGCCGCTGGCCAGTTCCCAGGATCACAAAGCCGCCTACGACGGCGATACCGGGCCAAATACCGGCGGCATGGGCGCCTATTCGCCGGCCCCGGTGGTCACCGACGAGATTGCCGAGCGGGTCATGCATGACGTCATGCAGCCGACGGTGGCCGGTCTGGCCGCCGACGGTCGGCCGTTCCAGGGCTTTCTCTATGCTGGTCTGATGATCGATGCGGCCGGGGCCCCGAAGGTGCTCGAATTCAATGTGCGTATGGGCGACCCCGAAACCCAGCCGATCATGATGCGCTTGGATTCCGATCTGCTGGATTTGCTCGAAGCCGCCATCGTTGGCCGGCTGGATACGGTATCCGCGGTTTGGCGCGATGAGGTCGCGCTCGGCGTGGTCATGACGGCCGGCGGTTATCCAGGCGCCTATGCCAAAGGTAACCCGATCACCGGACTCGAGCGGGCGGCGGCCGAAGGCGTCGAGGTCTTTCATGCCGGCAGCCAGCTCGACGACAGCGGACAGGTCGTCACCAGTGGTGGGCGAGTGCTGTGTGTTTGTGCCCTGGGGACCGATGTCGCCGAGGCCCAGGCCCGGGCCTATCGTGGTGTGGCGGCTATCCAGTGGGCGAATGTCGCCTATCGTCGGGATATCGGCCATCGGGCGATTGGCCGCCTGTAGCCGCGGCTGATCTCTAGTGCGCTGTGTGGCGTGGGATCAACGCCACATACGGAGCATGGTCGGTTCCTCCCGGGGTCGTCCCGAACGTGGGCGCTTTGAAAAGCAGTTGATCCGACGATCGATATCAGCCGGTTGCCCAGCCAAAGACGTAGCCGGGCAAGATGGTATTGAAATCGGCGCAGTGTACGTGCCTGCGGGATAGCCGCTCATCACCGCGCTGCGGCCTATGCGGTCTCGGGCGACCGCGTGTCGGCATATATGGGAGCGCGGTGTGCCCGGCGCATATCGCCCAAGGCGCCTGCCACGCCTGTAGTGCGCTACATCGAAATGCGCGACGCCCTATGGCCAGCGGTGTGTTGCGACGTAGCGGCTTGGCGCGGCCGGATGCCCAAGCTGTTAGCTCTTGGGGGCTGCTGGTGCGTCGCATGAGCGCCGGGTTGGAGCCGGTCAATCGTGTTTGGCAAGGCGAGGGGGGGCCGGTCATGACGTGTCATGCCGAGATGCGCCATGCTGCGAAAGGTGATTTGCGGCCTCACTCTTCTGGATAAGCGCTGTTTTACGGCAATCCCGTGCTGATGCTCTTGCGTGTCGAGCCGCCACGTTACGTTCGCAAGCTTCGTTTTGCCGCCGATCGTCATCTTCAGAAAGCGCTTGGCGACACACCCCAACGCTGGCGCTTTATTGTCCAGCCGGACTGTCGCTGCCTCTGGCCTGTAGCGGGCGATCAGGGGCGCGATAGGTGCCTCTATCGGCTGGTCTGGTTTCCAGGCAGTTTCGGCAAAGGCCGCGATCCGGGGGCACGCGGTAGGCGTCGACTGCGCATGGTTTGTGCAATGCCTGCTCGGCGAGGCTGGCCAGAATCAGCGCTAGAGGCGATACGGCAAACAAAAAAAAGCGGGCGCCGAAGCGCCCGCTTTTTGCGTTGACCGAAACCGGTTCGGTCCTACCTCACTAACGGGTTACTGAATCAGGTCGCCCGAGAAGTAATAGGCCGCGGTCAGGTTGAAGCGATGATGCCAGTTGTCATCGTTCGGACCGTTGAAGGCCATGGCCGCGTTCTTGCCACTGATCATTTCAGCCCAGATATAGATCGGACCGGCGATCATCTGAGCACCGACAACGTTGACCTGGGTATCGCCGGAGGCGCCTTCGAAGCCAGCCTGCGAAGCGTATTCGCCGTCGCCGCCGACCATCAGGTAGTCGTAGTCGTCATACACGCTGAACGAGCTGATCGGGCCGAGTTCCACTGGGAAGGTATGGCCGATGCTGGCCGAGAACATCTGGCCGCTGGCCGGGGCCAGATAACCGTAGCCGTAGTTCTCGAAGATAACCGAGTCGCCCGACAGCGCGCTGTCGTCGGCTACGTTGTAGCGATAGTCGGTGTACTGGCCCTGCAGGGTCCAGTTGCCGAGCGACGCGTTGACCGCTGCCGAGGCCGCCCAGCGATTGCCCATGGCATCGCCGCCGCTGACGCTATCGGTTTCGAGCTGGCCGCCGCGCACCGAACCCGACACGTTGACCGTGCCGGCTTCCGGCTTGAAGGTATAGCCGACGCGCACGTTGCCGCCGTTGATCTGGTCATAGCCGTTGGACGGGTTGCCGCCGTAGGTCGTGTTCTGTTCCAGGTCGTCGTTCTTGAAGGCGTCGATATCCAAACGCCAGCCGTTGGCCTCGTACTTGTAGCCCAGACCGGCGGCCTGGTTGTCGGCGAAGCCCAGGTAGTAACGGCCCGGAGCCCAGAACGACTGGTAGCCAAACGGCAGGTTGCCGAAGGGTACCTGGAAGAAACCGCCCTTGACCTGGCTGCTGTCGCCGGCGCCGAAGTCGTAGGCGGCCCAGCCGTTGTGCAGCATCTGGTCGTCGGCGAAGTTCACGTCGGACCAGCGGTAGTCGAGGCCGTAGGTGATGCCGTTGCCGGCGTCGCCGGAGATGCCCAGATCGAAGTAGTCCAGAATCAGGTCGCCGCCGGTGCGCTGGTTGCGCGAGTGGTGGTCGTCACGGACCTGGTATTCGGCAACCACGCCACCATTGATGGTGAGCTTTTTGTTGTCCTGCTTGGCGCCGGTTTCCGGGTTGGCCGACTGCGCAGAGGTGGTGTTCGCGGCCTGGCCCTGATCCTGACCCTGCGGCTGAGCCTGCTGCTGGGTCTTGAGATCCTGGACTTGCTGCTGCAACTGCTGAATCTGCTGCTGCAGCTGGTCGAGAGACGGCTGGCCGCCGTTGGTCTGGGCCGTAGCTTGCACGGCCCATAGCGCGGTGCAGCCGCAGGCGGCCAACGCTAAAGTCTTGGCTGGATGTTGACGCATTTCTCCCTAACTCCCTTGAACAGAAAGGTTAACCGTCGCAACGATATAGCGGTTGTCGTGTCGCGGCGCGGCATTATGTGAACGCCACCGGCTACCCGTGACGGACCCCGTCCGTCGGCTAGACGCGCTGCTAAGCCCATCTGACCTGCGCAATACTCACTACGCCAGGCAAGCCATGAATTTTATAAACGTTGTTTGGAAGGCCCCTGTTGTTCCGGTGGTGCGGACTCCCTAATCCGCAAGGCTCAATTTAGCACTAAAGTTCTAGTAAGTGAAATCCCCGATGACAAAAAATAAATGGAATGTTTGAAGTAATTGATGGGGTTACAATGCACTGCACTATTAAGGGTCGAGTCATGGGGCAAACGCATGTTCACGATGCAAATGCCGCCATGCGGGGCTCATTGTCGGCGCGCCACGGGCATGCAAGGCGCCTATGTTGATTGAGCCAACCGAACACGGGTTGTACTGCGCCGCAGGCGATTTTTATATCGATCCTTGGCGCCCGGTCGACCGGGCCTTGATCACCCATGCCCATGCCGATCACGCCCGGGCCGGCCATGGCCGTTATTGGGCCGCAGCCGACGGCGAGGCCCTGCTGCGACACCGCCTGGGTTCGGATATCGACTGCCAGAGCGTGGCCTACGGCGAGTCATTGACGTTCGGTGCGGCCCGGGTGTCATTCCATCCGGCCGGGCATATTCTCGGATCGTCCCAAATCCGGGTCGAGGCCGGTGGCGAGGTCTGGGTGGCCTCGGGCGATTACAAACGCGATCACGACCCGACTTGTACGGATTTCGAGATCGTGCCCTGCGATACATTCATCACCGAGGCGACGTTTGCCCTGCCGGTCTATCGCTGGGCGCCGGCCGCCGCCGTGGCCCGCGATATCGCGACCTGGTGGCAGGCCAATGCCGACGCCGGGCGCGCTAGCGTGCTGTTTTGTTATTCGCTCGGCAAGGCGCAGCGACTGCTGGCTGAGCTCGCATCATGTCCGGGGCTGCCACAGGCGCATGCCTATCTCCATGGGGCGCTAGTGCCGTTGACCCGGATTTATCGCGAAGCCGGTATCGAGATGCTGGCTACCGAAGCCGTCAGCGACCAACCCAAGGGCCATGATTTCTCGAATGCTCTGGCGCTGGCGCCGCCTTCGGCGGCCGGCTCGCGCTGGATGCGGCGCTTCGGCGAGCATCGCACCGGTTTTGCCTCGGGCTGGATGCGGATTCGCGGCAATCGACGCCGCCGCGGCTACGACCGTGGTTTCGTGCTCTCCGATCATGCCGATTGGCCGGGATTGATCGATACCATCGACGCCACGGGCGCCTCCCGGGTGCTGGCGACCCATGGTCGAACCGATGTGCTGGTCGGTTTCCTGCGCCAGCGCGGCATCGATGCGGCACCGCTGATCACCGACTATGCCGATGGCCCGGAAGGCGAGACCGATTGAATCGCGCCTTGGCGCTGGCCCGGATTCGGCGCGCCTGCCTTGCGTTATGATGATGAATTCACTCGCCAAGACACACGAGGTCGAGATGGCGACTGCAATCTTCGCCATGGGCTGTTTCTGGAAGCCGGAGATGATCTTTCGCCGGATCGAGGGCGTCGAGGATACCGCGGTCGGTTATGCCGGCGGCGATGTGCCCAACCCGAGTTATCGCCAGGTCTGTGCCGGGCATACTGGCCATGCCGAGGCGGTACAGGTGGTCTACGATCCGGAACGGATCTCTTATCGTGCGTTGCTGGACGTGTTCTGGCAAAACCACGATCCGACCACCCGCAATCGTCAAGGTCCGGATGTCGGTCGCCAATATCGTTCGGCGATCTTCACCGCCAACGACACCCAGCTTGCCGAAGCCCAGGCCAGCCTGGAAGCACGCCAGGCCGAACTGACGGCCCCGATCGTTACTGAGATCGAGCCGCTGGAGGCATTCTATCGCGCCGAGGATTACCACCAGCGCTATCTGGAAAAGACCGGCGCGGTCTGTTTTTAAGGCCTGCTGATGTGCCTGCTACTGGCCACGTCATCGACCACTATTCGGCTCCGGATTGCGGCCGGACCGGCAGTGCTGCCCGCCCCAGACCGATACGACAACGGTGTCGATCGTTTTGAGTGATTCCGACTCCAGCTTGCCGCATACGCTCGATCGCGAGGGCCATACCGAGACGGCCAGCATGCCGACCGAGCAGGCCGACGAGCGAACGCGGCTGGCGTTGCATCGTATGGAGCGGGCCTTGGTGCGTGCGCGCCTGGCCGAACCGGAACAGCTGCCCGAGGCCGAATACCAGGATCTGCGCTATGCCATCGGTCTGGCGCGGCTGTATCGGTTTCGCCCTGCCAATCAAACCCGGAGCCGTGATGTGGCGGTCGATATGCAGGCGGTGTTGCCGCTGCGCGATTGGCTGCTCAACCATCTGCACGATCCACTGCGCTCGCCGATGTCGGATATCGACAAGCTGGCGATCGCTCACGAGGCCGCTGCAGTGACCCGGGCGCGGGCCGTCGAGGCTCGGCGCCATCTGCTGGCAAGCCATGCCAATGAGTTCGATGCCGAGGCCCTGGATCGTGAAGCCGGCCGGCGGGCCCTGGTAGTCGTGGCCGGTGGCGGGGGCGGGGCTGGCTATGTCTATGCGGGGGCCTTTGCCTGTCTGGCCGAGGCTGGATTGATCCCGGACTACATCGTCGGTAATTCGATGGGGGCCGTGCTGGGGCTAATGCGGGCCCAGCGCCGGCATGCCGATATCGACGAACAAATCGCTTTCGCGGCCGGGCTAAAAAAAGCCGATATCTACTCGGGCGCTCGGCGGCGCGGCGAATTCTGTCTTGGCGGGCTGCTGAATCTACATCTGCGGGGTCTGCATCAGCGCATGTCTACCGGCGAGCTGCGTCGGCCGCTGCGTCTCGACGAGCTCGAGATTCCGCTCGATGTGGTGGTGGCCGGGCTCAAGCGCCGCTCTTACGAACGGCTGGCGCCTGCAGTTGAAGGTGCCGAAGGCCGGGCGGCCCGACTGCTGCCGCTGCCGCTGCGGGTCGCGGCCCGCATGACCCGGCTGCTGCAATTTTTCAACAGCGACATGGTGGTGCCGCTCGTGCTCGGCCGCGATGCCACCACCCGTTCGCTGCATGCCGTGGATGCGGTTGGATTTTCGGCGGCGGTGCCCTCGATTCTGCAGTACGAGCCAGGCCCGACCGCGGGTGCCACGCGCGAGTTGTTCGCCGAAATGATGTATCGCCACGAACTGGCAGCGCTGGTCGACGGTGGGATTGCCGACAACGTGCCGGCCCGCTCGGCCTGGCGCGGCATGGCCGCCGGTCGAGCCGGCACGCGTAACGGCTACTATCTGGCCTTCGACTGTTTTTTGCCGCGGGTCGATCCCAAGAATATGTGGCTGTGGCCGATCACCCAAACGGTACAAATGCAGATGCGCATCAACCGGGTCTACGCCGATACCATGGTGCGTTTCTACAAGACCTTGTCGCCGGTGAATCTGGTGCCGGGCCGCTCCGGGCTCGAACTCGCCGTCGAATGGGGGAGACAGACCATGGAAGAAAAACTACCGGAAGTCCGGGCGATGTTGGCACCGTGCGAACTGTCGCGCATCGAGGGCCGAGGATGAGTGTTTATCAAGCCAGCACGGGGCGCACGAGCCGGCCGGATCCGTTCGCCGTGGTCGATGCCGAACGCACGCTAGGCGAGCGGCTGTTTCTGGCCTGGGATCTGGCGATCATCGTGCTGGTATGTATCAACCTGGGGCTGATCCTGTTCGATACGCTGTTCGTGCTGCCTGGCCTCGGCAGTGCCTTCGGCGCGCTCTGGCCGGCCGGCCACGACTGGTATGCCGAGCAGGTCCACCAGCGCTTCATGACCATCGATCTGGCGTTCGTGGCGGTCTTCGTGGCCGATGTGCTGGCGGGGTGGACGGTAGCGATCGTCCAGCAGCGCTACCAACGCTGGTATTTTTATCCGTTTGCGCGCTGGTACGACGTGCTCGGCTGTATCCCGGTGGCTGGCTTCCGGTTTTTGCGTGTACTGCGCGTGATCTCGATCGTCATGCGCCTGCAGCGGCTTGGCGTGATCGATGTCCGCGACTGGTGGCTGTACCGCCAGTTCATGGTCTACTGGGATATTGTGGTCGAGGAGATCTCCGATCGCGTGGTCATCAAGGTGTTGTCCGGCGTCCAGGAAGAGCTGGAATCCGGTGGCCAGAAGCTGTCGCGGCAGGTGCTCAACGAAGTGATCGCGCCACGGCGGCACCGCCTGACCGCGGCCGCCAGCAGCCAGATCGAGTATTCGGTCGTAGCGGCCTATCAGGCCAATCGCGACCAGATTCAGGCTTATGCTGCCAATATCGTCGGCCGGACCGTGGAGACCAATCCAGCGCTGAAGAATCTGGAGCGCCTGCCGATGGTGGGCGACTATGTCTCGGATGCCATCGACGATGCGATCCGCGATACCGTCAACCAGGTGCTGGACGAAGCGATTTCCGGGCTGTCCTCGGCTGAGTTCGACGAGCTGGTATCCAATATCGTGGAATCGGCGATCGAACGGCTGCTGGCCCAAGACATGGACGATGCCACCAACGAAGTGCGCGATGCTGTGATCGAGGTGCTGGATCTGGTCAAGGAGCAGGTCGCCGTCCAGCGCTGGCGTGAGCACTTCGAGTAACGATAAGTTAACACCAGAGCGTTTTCCGGAAAGCCCGATATGGCCCTGATGCGTAGACGCTGGCCCGTGATTGTGATCCCGCTTTTAGTGGTCGGTCTCACGGCCTGCGATATCGACTGGAGCGACACGTTCGATTCCAGCGACAACGACGACAACACTGCCGATATCGAGGACACCGATATTCCGGGGCTCGATGTTGCGATCTCGGATTATCAGTTCGATCAGACCTATCAGAATCTGGCCGATCGTGTAGATCGCCAGAACTACTATCGCGTGGTCAGCGTGGATCTGGCGGCCGAGGCCGCGGATACCGATGAAGACATCCGCCCGACCCGGGTGATCCTCTACGACGATGCGAACCGGATCACACCGATTATCGCGGCCGACCGGCGTGCCGGGCTCGATCTGCCGCCGGCGGTGCTCGTCTATCGCGACGACGACGATAACGACAACAACGACAACGTCGGCGTGGCCTACAACAGCAGCGATTATCTGGCAGCGTGCTACGACGTCGCCGATGCCCAGGACGCCCTCGACGCCCTGGAAAGCGACCAGGAATCGTTGGTTGCGGATGTCGCCGGCAACGATATTTCACGCCAAGGCCGGGTCGATACCCTCAGCGAGGGGCAGGGCTTGGTCGATCGCACCAGCGACAACGATTTCGATACCACGCTCGATCAGCTGGTCGAAGCGATTGGCGATGACAACGACCTGCAGCTCGTCGCCCAGATCGATCACCGCGAGGCCGCCCGCCAGATCGGCAGCATGCTGGATGCCAACGACGATCCTTCGACACTGGTGATCTTCAACGCCGGGCGGCCGCAGGCACGCCTGATCGCCGGCGGCCAGACCGTGGCCGTGGATCTGCCGGTACGGATGCTGGTCAGCCAGGACACCGATGGCGTGGTACATATCAACTACAGCCAGCCGCGCTATCTCGAGGATCGCCACGACCTGGATACCGATAATGCGGCCGATGATCTACGCGATACGCTTCGCGATCTGGTTGACGACGCGATCGACTGAAGCCGTGTGCCAAGCGTGGCGCCGGGTTGCGGTTCAAAGCCTTAGTAGGCGCCGATGCAGCACTCGGGCAAGTGCCGAGCGAGCCGGTGCGGCTACCAGCGTGCGGCTACCCCGCGGACATCGGTATGCACGAACGGCCCATGCGCCGAGTTGGCCGAATAGGCCGACAGGCCGCCGACGAAGCGCGGTTTGGCCTCGCCGAGCGAGTCGATCAGACGGGCCAGCCAACGGGCATCGGCAACATCGACCGTGCCGTCCCCGTTGAGATCGTCCATACGGCCGTCACCGTTGGTGTCGACATAGATATCGGCCGCGCCGCCGAACAGGTGGCGAGAATAGGTGGTGGTGTTACCGATTGCGGCGTTGTATTGCGGCGTTCGATAGCCGCTCATCACAGTCAGCGTCTGGGCCGCGATACCGCGTCGGTTGAGAGCGGCGACGATCGCTTCCAGTTTGGCCACCAGCGTCGAACGCAGCCGCAAATACTTCGGCCAGTGCCCCGGTTGTTGATGGCATAGAAACTGGCCGATCGTGAAATGCGGCGACAGCCGGGCATCGGTATCGGCTTGTGCAACCGGCATCAGCGCCTGCGGCGGTTCATAGACTTCGAGATTGTGCAGCGGCTGGGGCTGATAGTGGCCGATGCGATAGCCGTTGATTGCGCGCTGGCTCGGGTCGAAGGGCTGCATGACGAACAGGTTGAGCCGACGTGTCTGGCCACTGGCCTGGTTATGCAGCGTGATCGGATACACGCCAGGCGTCTCCGGCGCTTGGATGCGCCAGTCTTGATCGTCGAGGCGATGGCTCGCCAAGCCGGCACTGTCGAGGCGCATTCGCGCATCCGACGGCAGATCGCTGGCCGCTACACGCACGGCGCGCCCCTGGCGGACGAAAGTGCTGCCCACACTGTGATCGATGAGCCGGTCGTCGATATGCACAGCGAAGCCGGGTGCGTCAGGCGGTGTCTGGGCCGTCGCGGTCGACGCCCAGCCGGCGCCGACCGCGAACAGCAGTATGCCGAAGACTCGGCCGGGTCGCTTCACGTGCTCTGGGCCGAAGTCGCGGTCAGAGCCGTATCCAGCTTCGGGTCGTGATCGTAGAGATCGGACCGGAAGTTGACGGTGTTGTCTTTGACGAAGGCAGTCCAGTACATCAGATACACCGGGATCGGCTCAGGCAGGTCGACACGTTGACGTTGGCCAGTGTGCATGGCGCTGTCAATATGTTGCTGGCTCCATGCCGATTTGTCGGACAGCACGAAGGCCGCGAGCCCCTCGGGGTCGGCGACGCGTACGCAGCCGTGTGATAAGTCGCGATCGGTGCGGTTGAACAGCTGATCGGCCGGGGTGCTGTGTAGATAGACGGCGTGCTTGTTCGGGAAGATGAACTTGACCAGACCGAGGGCGTTGTTCGGGCCGCCGGCCTGCCGGATATGCAGCTTGCCTGCGGCCACGGCATCGATATGGGCAGGGGTGACCGCCATCGGCTGGGCATCCGGGCTGAACCGTTTGACGATCTGATAGTTCTTGGACGCCAGATAGTTCGGATCCTTGCGGACTTCCGGCACGATCTCGTCGGCGGCGATGCCGGCCGGTACGTTCCAGAACGGTCGAAACACGAGATAGCGCATCATGTCGCCAAAGATCGGTGTGGCTCGGTCGTTGTAGCTGCCGCCCACGATCACCGGCATGTTCAGGCTTTGCTCGCCGTTGACCGCGCGCAGTGAGAAATCCGGAACGTTGACCGCGATATAGCGATCGCCGAACGAATCCGGCATCCAGCGCCAACGCTCGAGATTGACCCGGATTTCCTCGATCCGCCGAGTCACGGGCACATTCAGTGCCTTGCGCGTATTTGGCCCGAATACGCCGTCGGTCTTCAGGCCGTTGCGTTTTTGATAGTGGCGCACGGCATCCATGATGACGGTGTCGTATTGCTGCGGCGCCGACAGTTCGGCCGGTGCGTCGCCAGTGACCTGTAGACGCTGCCAAAGCACGGCGATCCGCGGATCGGTCATGCCTTGTTTGAGCACCGGGCCGTCGTCGATCGTCGGCCAGCCGCCGTTGTCTTCGAGCTTGCGATAGGCCGCCAGCGCGCCGATCAGGTTTTTATAGGCCGGCTGCTGGGGCGCCAATGCGTCCAGCACGTCGCCTGGGTTGCCCTGGCTGGCCTGGCTCAGAGCCTGGCGATAGTCGACCGACTTGTTCGGCGTCGGCCACTGGGCACGGATCGAGTCGTCGTCGACTCGGCCGTGGTGCAGATCGCGGGCCAGGATCAGGAATGTCTGGCTCAGGGTGATCTCGTCGTCGGCCAGGTCAGACGGGCTAGCCGGTGGCTCGGCCGTGACGCGCTGGGCCGACGAGGAATCCAGATAGTCGGTCGGCAGCAGGCCCTGGCGGCCGATCTGGCCGACGTAGTCGACCAGGGCAACGGCGCGATCAGTGATCCGGCCCTGGTCGTCGAACCAGACCGGGCGTTGGTCGCGATCGGCATAGAAGCTTTTCAGGGCAGTGCCCGCCGCGTTGTCGCCGGTCATCTCCGTGCGCTGGGTCATGGCCTGGCGCAGGGGCGACTGCTGGAGCGCGCCGTTCTGGCCGACCTCGGGTGCGGTCGTGCCCTGCGCCATCGTAGTCGAGGTGGTCGGGGCCGCGTCGGTCTGGGTATGGGCGGTATCGGCTGGCGATGTCGCGGTCGCACAGGCCGCGACCGCGACGATCAGCAAGCTGCCGGCAGCGCCTTGCGCGGCCTTGTGCAGCCCGTGACTCGGTCGTTTGTTCCCTCGTGTCATGCTCGTCCTTTGTTATCCGGCTCGACCGCCGGAGTTTTCGATGTCGATCATCGGTCGGATACGACATAGCCGTTCCTTGGGATCATCGATGGCCAGCAGCTCGTGCTTGGTGGCCGCGTCAAAAGGCAGCAACTCGGTCAGACGGGCCGATAGCCAGCTCGCCGAATCGTAGTCCGAGGCCTGGGCCTCGTAGGACTGTCCGCTGTCTTTGATCATGGCCGCCGCGACCTGCTTGAGTACGGCGAATTCGATCGGACAAGGGCCGTCCTCAGCTTCGGGCCACGGGGTCGCCGTGGCCCACCACTGGCCATTGCCAGTCTGGTGGGTATCGGCGATCGCCACGCGTTCTGTACCCCGAACAGTGATGCCGAGCTGGCCATCGTCGAGACGATCGAAATCGATGATCGACACCCGGGTGCCGATATCCCGGGGTTCGGCAAAGCCATCCTCCGAAGCCGCCGGCTGGGCCGCGCAGATCACAAAATCCGTGGCGTTTTTCATGCAGTGGGAGACCATGTCGAGATAGCGCGGTTCGAAGATCCGCAGCGGCAGGATGCCACCCGGAAACACCACGGTAGACAGCGGGAAGACGGCAAGATCAGTCGTTGGCATGAGGCAGCAGTGTGGTTTGGGTCGATGTGCACAACCCCGGTTGCGTGGCACGGGGCGGCCGAGCGGGCGTCGTCCGAGCCGAGGGCATAGGCGGGGAAGGAAATAGCCTGACATCGATCCCGACAGGGATCGACACGACCGTAGCAGTTCTGATGCGTGATATCGGTGCGTGCTTTACCTGAGGCCGGGCGGCGTTGCGAAAAGCCGTACCAGGGGCGCAGGGATCACGCGGCGACATTCTGCGTCGCGCGAATCGCGACAACGCCCTAAACTGGCCTCACCATTCGCCTGCGTATTGTCCCATGACCGAGCCCGAACGCCTGGTGGCCGATTTGCTTGCGCAACTCGACCTAGAAGTGCTTGAAGACTGTTTGTTTCGCGGCAGTTCCCGTGATCTCGGAGGGCGCAGCGTGTTCGGCGGTCAGGTCGCCGGCCAAGCAATGGTCGCCGCGACCCGTACCGTGACACCCGGGCACTTCGCGCATTCCATGCACGGCTATTTCCTGCGCCCGGGCGATATGGATAAAGCGATCGTCTACGAAGTCGAAAACATTCGCGACGGGCGTAGTTTTTCGACCCGCCGGGTACAGGCGATCCAGCATGGTCGGCCGATCTTTTCCATGCTGGCGTCTTTCCATGTGCCCGAGGACGGCTATGTGCATCAGGCCGAGATGCCGGAGGTGCCGGGGCCAGAAGCGTTGGCCAGCCACGACGAACTACGCCACGAGTGGGTCGATGCGCTCGATCGGGTGCCGGAATCATTGCGCGAGGCCGTGGGTCGAGACATTGCCATCGATCTACGCCCGGTAGCGCCGTGGAACATGCTGGCGCCGGACCGGCGCGAGCCGCGACAATATCTATGGTTCCGTGCCAAGGCCGCGCTGCCGGCGAATCAGGCCCTGCATCGTGCCGTACTGACCTATGCCAGCGATTTCAATCTTTTGACTACGGCCCAGCTGCCGCATGGGGTGTCGTTTTTCAGCCCTGGCATGCAGATGGCCAGTATCGACCATGCGCTCTGGTTCCACGGCGATCTGGCCGTCGACGATTGGCTGTTGTATGCCATGGACAGCCCAGGGGCCCAGGATGCCCGAGGGTTGTCGCGCGGCTTGATCTTTGCCCGCGATGGCCGGCTGGTGGCCTCGGTTGCCCAGGAGGGGCTGATTCGGCACCGGCCGTCATGAAGCTGCGCCCGCGCGATCCGTGGTTTCCGCGCAAACGGATCGGCTGGGGCTGGGGGCTCCCCCGACGCTGGCCGGGCTGGGGTGTCCTGCTGGCTGCACTGGTGGCGCTGATCGGGCTGACTTTGCTCTGGCCCACCCCACAGGCGGGTGCGCTCTACTATGGGCTTACGACGATCGTGGTCGGCCTGCTCGTGCTGACGGCCTGGTGGACAGGGGAACGTCTGACCTAAGCGTCAGATCCACCGGCGGCATCCTGTGGTCGGCTTGCGAAGATATCCAAGATAAAATATGTAATGGGCACCTTTTATCCCGGTTTTGGTCTGAAATAGCGAAGACTCCGCGGGATTTTTTCGAATCCTTGGGTGTTTGTTTATTTTTTATTGATTATTGTTGAATCCAGTCCTGTGCCCGCGTGGTTAGCATAAGCGCTCATTCCAACGCTGGGAGAGGGCCCATGGCCAGCGAAGCCTACCGTCGAACCGACCGCCCGTTTCGTGAGCGGCTGCGCCAACGACGCATCACTCCGCGCCAGATCGCGCTGTATATCGCAGCTTTGTTTATTTTGGCACTGGCGCAGCCGAGCTGGCCGACGTTTATCGGGGGCTGTGTGTTCGTAGTCCTCGGGCTGGTGATCCGGGCCTGGACGTTCGGGCATCTAGAAAAGAATTTGGGCCTGACCACGACCGGGCCCTATGCCCACAGCCGTAATCCGGCCTATCTCGGCTCGCTGTCGGTTTTAGTCGGCATCGCCCTGGCCGCGGGCAACGCCAGCACGGCCGTCGGCGTCACGCTGTGGATAGCCGGCGTGATCGGGGTCGGGGTATTCATGTTCAGCTACATGCCGCGCAAATACGCGCGTGAGTACGGCCGGCTCAAAGTCCTGTTCCCGGAGCAAGAACATCGCCACGCTATTCACGTGCCACACTTCTGGCCGCGCCTGACCCCCTGGCACAGCGGCGATGAACGCCGGTTCTCGTTGGCCCGCCTGCGCCGCAATCACGAATCGGGTTGGCCGCTAATCTGTATCGTCGCGTTAGCCGTGATGTGGCTCTAGGCTGGAACGAAACCGGCCGCGTAGGGCAAGGCCAGCGGCGCGAAACGGGCGGTGTCGGATGCCGGGGCAGGTGCCTAGACATCTGCTATGGCTGGCGCGGGCTTACAAGGCTGCGAGTCAATGGCCGCTGTCGTCCCAGGGCCAGGCTCGTTAATCTGGTGTCCATATCGTGACGGGGCAGACCATGACGTCGGATAAAATCGTGATCGCCCATCGCGGGGCCAGCGGCTATCTGCCGGAACATACGCTGCCGGCCTATGCGATGGCCTATGCCCTGGGGGCCGATTTTCTCGAGCCCGACCTGGTCGCGACCCGCGACGGCGTGCTGATCTGTTGCCACGATATCCATCTCGATCGCACCACGGACGTCGCAGCCCGCTACCCCGACCGGGCTCGTGCAGATGGCCGTTGGTATGCCGCCGATTTCACCCTGGCCGAAGTACGCACGCTGGCCGCGCAGGAGCGCTTCGACGCTGCGGGCGACCGGGTCTTCGAAAGTCGATTCTCGGCTGCGGCTCAGGGCTTCGCAGTGCCGACATTGGCCGAATTGCTGGGCTTGATCTCGGCCTTGAACCGGCAGAGTGGTCGATGCGTGGGCGTCTATCCGGAGACCAAAGAGCCGGCGTTTCATGACGCCCATAATCTGAGCCTAGAGCCGCCGCTATTGGCCCTGTTGGCCGACTACGGCTATGTCGGGCGCGAGGCACCGGTATTCGTGCAGAGCTTTTCGGCAACCCATCTGCGCCTGATGCGTGAACAGCTCGGCAGCGAACTGCCTATGATCCAGCTGATTGGCGACTCACCGGACGAGGCCGATCACATCACCCCGGCCGGACTGGATGCCATCGCCGCGTATGCCGACGGCATCGGTCCCGATAAACAGCTGATCGCCGATTCCGCTGGGCAACTGGTGGTCGAGGCCCACCGGCGAGGTTTGTGCGTACACCCCTATACTTTTCGTGCCGATCAATTGGGGGCGGGCTATACCGACCTCGGCACAGAGCTGTCGGCCTATTATTACGGCTACGGCGTAGACGGGCTGTTTACCGATTTCTGCGATATCGCGGTCGAACTCGTCTACCCGCAGCAGCCGCGGCGTCTGCACCGCTGACTATAGGCCGCCCGGTCGAGCGCCAGGCAGAGTCGGCTGTAATAGCCCGGGCGGCATCGGTGTAAACCCCAAGACGTCTCATACCGGCCGAACCCCGGTGGATGTGGCTCAGGCCCTGTGCCCGGTCGGGCGTGATCGGGCGTTCGGGTTGCCCGGTGTCGATCGCTCCGCGGGGCTCGGTCGGCACGCTTTCGACCAATCGCTAAGTTACAGCAGTTGCCACAGCGTCGATGATGTTTGTAACACGATATCCGTGACAAAAAACGATATCGGTGTTTCGAACTGCTTCGAGGCCACGTCACATCCGATGGAACGCCACACCGAAATTCTGGACTTCCTCTGCGAACGAGAGACCGCCAGCGTCGGCGAACTCGCCGATCGCTTTGGGGTGAGCCGCATGACCATCCATCGCGATATCAGCCGCTTGGTGGATCTGCGTTTCGTGCGCAAGGTACGCGGCGGGGTCACGGTGCTGCCGAGCGTGGTTTTCGAGAGCAACTATCACTACCGGGCCCGGCACCGCTTCGCTGCGAAACAGGCACTGGCGCGGCGGGTGGCAGCCCTCATCGAGCCGGGTATGACGGTCATGCTCGACGACAGCTCGACCACCGCTGCGCTGCTGGAATTCCTGCCCGAGCGCCAGCCGCTGACGGTGATCTCGAATGCCGCCTCGCTGGTCGAGGCGCTACGCTATGACGAGGGCTATACCGTGATCTGCCTCGGCGGTCGTTTCGATCCGACCATGAATGCCT